>QHSM01000118.1 GCA_003221595.1 Candidatus Rokuibacteriota bacterium
GAGCCTGATGCGGGAGGTGCGCGCGGCCATGAACGCGAGCGGAGTGGCCGCGTCCATGCCCCACGACTCGTGCGACCACGCGAAGTCGACGCCGAGGCGCTCGGCCTCGGTCACGTACGTCGCCGCTTGCTCCCAGTCCTCGTTGCCCTCGAGGCGCAGGCCGATGGCGACACGCATCAGAACGCTCCGGCCACCTTGGCCAGCTGTCCAGCGTGATCGAGATCGTGCAGCCGGATGAACAGCAGCGTCTCGCGCCAGTTCAGCGCTCCGAAGAATGGATGCGGGATCGTCACCTGTAGATTTGCGATCGGATCCGCGCTCCGCACCCGCTGGAACAGCGCCGCGCGGTCGCGCTCGAGCAGCGACCACCATTCGTCGAGCGGACGCGGTCGGGTGTCGCGGGCCGCGACGTCGCGCGGCTCGCCCGGCGGCCGGCCGTCGAGAATGCGCACGATGGCGCCGCCGAAGCGCCGGTCGGCCTCGACGACGTGCGCCATCACCTCGTTGGCGCTCCACTCTCCCGGCGCCGGCGGGTCGGTGAAGCGCGCCGCGGGCACCGCGGTGGCGGCCTCGCGCAGCCTGGCCATGGCTTCCTCGACCTTGCCGATGAGCTGCTCCGGCGAGAGCTTGGCGCCCTGCGCCGTCAGGTAGCCTCGGATGCGCAGCGCCTCCTCGCTCGTCATGGCGGGGACTCTACTCGAAAGTGTGGTCCTTCAGATAGTAGAAGCTGCAGTGGGCTTTCGGCCCCTTCGGCTTGGGCACGCCCGCCGGAATGATGAAGTCGCGACCATGGGCGCCGTAGAGCCCGGAGGGCAGCGTCACCAGACCTCAGGCTTTTGATCTGGCCGCCGGCAGGCGGCCTCCATCTAGAATAGATTTCATGCGTCGTGACGTGTCTCGTGTGGCATGTCTCGCCCTGGCCGTCGGCGCGATCGTCACGCTCGGGTGCGGGCGCAATGCTCCGCCCGCGCCGCAGGCGACGCGGATCGCGACGATCGACGCGGGAGGCCCCGCCGGCGGATATGTCGAAGCCCTCGCGCTGGCCCCGAACGCCGGGCTGGCGGCGACCGGCTCCCGCAGCGGGCAGATCCTGGTGTGGCGCACCACGTCGGCCGAGGGGTCGCCGGCGTCCCTGGGCGACTATCGGCAGTCGATCGCCGACCTCGCGTTCTCGCCCGACGGCCGCGTGCTCGCCTCGCTCGGGCGCGCTCGTGAGAGCGCGGTGCGGCTCTGGCGGTTCGACGATCGCGCCGGGCCGGGCGAGTGGGTCGAGGCGGCGTCGTTGCCGGTGGGCCGCTGTCTCGCGCTTCGCTTCGACGGCACGGGGGCGCGCCTCGCCGTGCTGTGCGAGACCGAGGTGCTCGTCGTCGACGTCGCCTCGCAGCAGGTCATGGCACGCCTGGCCAACCCGCACAAGGAAGTGTTGACGGCCTTCGACCTGTCCGCAGACGGGCAGCGGCTGGTGACCGCGGGCCACGACGGCGAGGTCATGGTGCGGGATGCGGTGACTGAGGCGGCGGTGCGCAGCTTCAACGTGCGGCGATCGCGCCGGCCATATCCGCCGCCCCGCGGCATGGAGCCGCCGGAGGTCTGGGGAGTGGTCGTCGCGCTCTCCGGCGACGGCTCGCGCGCCGCGGCCGTCACGATCGAGGGCACGGTCTACGTGTGGGACGTCGGGACCGGCAAGCAGCTGTTCGACCACGCGGACGGCGAGGCGGGCGGCCCGCCGCCGGGCTCGCTGCGATTCGGGCGCGACGGCGCCTTGCTCACGACCACGGGCGATCGCTTCGGCATGCGACACATCGACGTGGCGGCCGGGGCGTCGCGCGTGGTGGTCTCGGCGCCGAAGGCCTACGCGACCGTGGCCATCACCGACGACGGGACGGCCTTCGCGGCGATCACCTCGTCGATGGACGGTCGAAGGCTGAGCTACGCCGTCGAGGTCTGGCAGCTCACGACGGCCACCAGCGTCGCCCGGAACTGAACGACGCTCCGGGCGGCCGCCGCCTCAGTGCGGCCGCGTCTGATACTCCAGGCGCCACACCTCGATGGCATAAGGACCGAAGCCTTCTGCGCTTCCCGGCCTCAGGAACGCCACCGTGCTCGCGGGTACCGCGAGCGCGACCGCCTTGTAGAAAGGGCCATCGCCCTGCAGGACGGGGAAGGTCTTGCCGCTCGGAACGTGGAGCAGCCGCAGCCCGCGGTCGTGGGTGTCCGGCGCGAACAGCCAGTCGCCGTCCTCCGTGAAGGCCAGCGAGTAGCGCAGCTCGGCATGCATGCCGTGGCCCGGCGCCTGGGCCACGTTGCCGAAGGTGCCCTCCTCGCGGCCCTTCGCGATGTCCGCCACGTGCACCCGGCCCATGATGCTGTTCGCCGCCGCGCGCGTGCCGCGGCGGTTCAGCGCGAGCGAGACGGGCGACATCGCCTCGAGCCCGCCCGACAGCGTGGTCGAGGTTCGCAGGGTGAGCGCCGGCCAGCTCCAGGCCTTGAGCGATCCTTGCCCGGAGATCGTCGCGAGCGTCAGCCCGTCGCCGGAAAACGCGATCGCGAAGATCCCGTCGCCCGCGTGCGCGTTCGGCAGCGTGCGGACGGCCTTGCCGCCGCTCAGATCCACCACATGGATGGTCCCGCCCCCGGCGACCGCGAGGATGCGCTCGTCGGGGTGGAAGGCGACCCCCCGGCACTGGCCGATGTCGAGCACCGCCACCGACCGTCCGGTCGCCGCGTCCCACACCTCGGTGGTCTGAGCCTCGTGCCCGGTCGTGACGATCAGGGATCCATCCGGCGAGAAGAACACGCCGTCGATGCGCCGCTGCTCGCGGCGCGGTTTCACGCGAACCTTCCAGCGCTCGGTCCCGGACGGCACCTCCCGGGCGATCAGGTCGGCCTCGAAGTCGCCAGTCACCACCAGGCTGCCGTCCGGGCTCAGGCCGACGGCGTTCGCCAGCGGCTGGAGGCCCGAGAGCTCGAGCACCCGGGTGGCGGTTACCCCGGGCGCTTGCGGCGCCCCGGAACAGGCCGCGAGCCACAGCGCGAGGGCAACAACAACGACACGCATAAGAGGAACTCTAAGGGACAATCGTCTCAATGCACCTATTTGTCGGCGCACTTCTCATCCTGGGCGGCCTGGGCTGCCTGCGTTACGTCTTTGCCGGGGAAACGGCGTTCGAGAGCGAGCCGCCGTTTCTCGCCCTGAGTGTCTTGCTCATCGGGATAGGGGCGGGCCTGGGCCTGCGTGCGCGGGCGGCGCTCCTCCTCGCGCAGGTAGCGCTGGGCGGCACTCTGCTCGTCATCGCGACGAGAGCCCTCCGGCTCTATGTCGGAGGACCGCGCGACACGCCCGACGACAGCCTGGTCGCCCTCGTCTACCTGTTCGGGTTCGCTCTCGCCGCGGCCGGTGCGGTGGTGCTCTTCCTGCTCTTGCGGCGCGTGCACGCCGAAGCTGCCTTCGGAGCTATCGACTACGTGCCGCTCGGTGGGCTCGCCGCGGCGCTCGTGCTAGGCCTCGTGTGGCTGGTTGCCGACGACGCCCGGCTCCGACCGTGCCGGAACGGGAGCGACGAGGCCTGTAGCGCGGTCGCCATCGCGCTCATCGAGGCGTCCGAGCGGGCGTCCTCGGGACCGCCCACGCGGGCAGAGGAGCGCGCGGCGCGCGTGCTCGCCGAGCATCACTGCCGGTCGGTCGCCCGCGGGCCGTGTGGTCTGCAGCGCTATGCGGCCGGGATCGTCGACGCTCGGGCCGGCCGATTCGACGCGGCCAAGGAGGCGTTTCTCTGGGCCTGCGAGACGGATCGAAGCTGGTGCGCGCGCGCGGCGGAGGTGGCCGTGCCCTGGACGGTCGACGAGCGCAAGCGACTCGGCGACCGGCGGCGTTAGCCCCGCTACAGCGCGTCGAGCACGCGGGCGGCGAAGCGCTGCAGATCGGCGCGCTCGACGCGCAAAGCCTCGAGCTTGAGAATCATCGCCGTTCTGCGCCTGTCCGCGACCACGACGACGGTCCAGCCGCTGGCGGCTGAAAAGGCGCCGGCTCCAAGCGAGGGCTCGTCCTCGATCTGCATGCGGTGATTGGCAAGCGCTTCCGTACGCGCTGCGGCGGCATATTCAGGGCCGGCCGGTGGGCCGACGAGCGTCAGGGTAATGACGGCCGAGCCATCGGTGCGATCGAGCGCGCAACTCGAGCCCGGGGCGGACGCGGGACGCTGCTGTGGCCGCGCTCGCGTCGGACCGCCGAGCAGTCGGTCGACGCCGGCGCGGCGCAGGATCTTGCACGGGTCGAGCGCGGCCGGGGTCGGCGCGGCGATCGCCGGCACGAGCGTGAGCACGACCAGCTTGCGCCGGGGTCCGAAGTCCTCGGGACGCTGATCGATCCCGTCGTAGAAGGCCACGTCCAGCTCGTCGCCCCGGCGCGCCCAGATCATCCAGAGCGGCCGCTGGCCGCCCGTCGGGCTGAGGGGAGTCATGTGCAACGCCGGCGGATTGGCGGTCGCGTCGAAGGACAGCGCCGAGCGCAGCCGCTCGCCGCGCGCGGTCTGCACGACGAGCTCGGTTCCCCGGAACGTCCACGTGGCGTTCAGCACCTTGCCGTCCGTCCGGGGCTCGCCGTTCATCGTCGCGCGCGCGACGGCCCAGGCGCCCTCGAGCTCGGCTACGCTGCTGGCGCTGACCGGGCGGGCGAGGCTCGCGAAGGCGAGCGCCATCAGCATCAGGGCGACGACGACGTGCCGTCTGAAGGCGATCATGTCGCGCCCGCGCCTACTTCGCCGCGCGCGCCCGGTAGTCGGCGATGGCCTTCTTGAGGTCCCCGTATTCCTCGCAGGGGATGAGACAGATCCGCTGCAGCGCGGCCAGATGCTCCTCGGCCTTGGCCGGGTTGTTGGCCATCAGGTACGCCTCGCCGATGTACTCGTGAGCGCCGCGATGGCGGGGGTTGAGCTGAAGCGCCTTCTGGTAGTGCGTGAAGGCCGGCTGGAGCTGGCCGCTCTGGCGATAGGCGTAGCCGAGGTAATTCTGGATGTCCGCGTTGCGCGTGTCGCGGAGCGCGGCCGAGGAAAGCGACCGGATCGCGCCATTCCAGTCCTTGGCCGCGATGGCCGCTTTCCCCGCCGCATAGTCCGGGTCGAGCTGGCCCTCCTTCGGCTCGTCGTCGGTCGGATCGGCGCCAATCGCGCCCGGCAGCAGGGCAAGGCCGAGCCCGAGCACGCCGATCCCGAACAGGCCGGCGCAGATCCTGACGCCGAGCACCGCTACCGGCTGGCGAGCCGCTGCTTCATCTCGCGCAGCTCGGAGCGATCACCGTCCGAGTTCCGCGTGAGCTTGGCGAGCTTCTCGAAGTACTCGCGCGCCTTCTTCTGGTCGCCCGAGAACTCGGCGGCCTTGGCCGCGCCGTAGAAGCCGCGCAGCCGCATCGGCGCGTTCTTCAGCGAAGTCTCGTATTCCTTCAGGGCGGCCACCGACTCGCCCTGCGCCATCAGCATGTCGCCGAGCAGCTCACGCATCGGATAGAGCCGGTTCTCCATGGCCACGTGCTTCTCGCTGGCGTCCTCGAGGTCGGCCGCGGCGCGCATGAGCTTGATCGCGTCGGACTTGTTGCCCTGCGCCTGAGCGGTCCAGGCCTGGGCGGCCAGGACCTGGATCTCGACCTGGCCGGCCCAGTAGCCCTGGCCCGCCTTCTCCAGCGCCGCCCGCTGCTCCTTGAGCTTCTCGATGTCCGCCTGGGCGGCCGCGGTGTCGCCGCTGCGCGCGGCGCCCATGGCTCGGGCGAAGTGCGTGATCGCCTCGGCCATCGGGTAGCCGCTGCCGAGCGGCTGCAGCTGCGCGGCGCCCTGCCAGTCCTGGCGCTCCAGCACGTACCGCGCCGGCACCGCCGCGCGCGCCGTCGAGCCCGCCAGGGGCACGCCGATGAGCTTCTTGATCGCCATCGTTTCCGGGATGAGGCCCCGGGCCTTCACGTCCTGGCCCATCTGCAGGTAGGCGTAGGCCATGAAGTCGTAGGCATGCGGGACGCCGCCCAGCGTGCCGTCGAGCTTGGCCTTGGCCGTGTAGTCGTTCGCCACGGCCACCGAGCGCCAGTTCGACTTCACCGACTCTTCCCACATCCCCACCATCGAGTAGATGTGCGAGGGCATGTGCTGGGCGTGGGGCGCCGAGGGCGCGATCTGCGCGTACTTGTTGGCCGCGGGGATGCCCTTCTGGGCGATGGCCGGAAAGTCGTAGCTGTGGATCAGGTAGTGCGTGACGCCCGGGTGGTCCGGGTACTTCTTGTCGATCGGCTCGAGGATCTTGATGGCCCTCAGCAGCGGCTCCATGGACTTGTGGTCGAACGTCTCGTTCAG
>QHSM01000119.1 GCA_003221595.1 Candidatus Rokuibacteriota bacterium
GCCAGGACGCGCGTGCGATCGCCCACCGCCTCGACGGCCGCGGTGACCCGATCGGCGACGACCTCCGGGTGCTCCACGACGTTCGTCGTCGAGTCGATGACCCCCGGGAGAAACAGCATCCCGGCCGGCAACGGATGGCGGCGAAAGGCCTTCAGCTCGTGCTGGTGGCGCGGGCTGGCGAGCGGCAGGGAGAGCGCGCCGACGCGCGCGCGGTAGACGATCGGCAGCAGGGGCTCCAGGGCCACGTCGTGGGTGTGGGGCCCGTCGTAGTTGCCCCAGCAGAGATGTAGCCGCACCCGGTCGGGCGGAATCGCGGCGATCGCCTCGTTGATCGCGTCGATGTGAAGGGCGACCGCGTCGAGGAAGCGGTCGAGCGGCTCGTCCTGGAAGAAGCGCACGCGCTCCATGGCCAGATCGGGGCAGTCGAGCTGGAGCACGAATCCGCGCGCGACGATCAGCTCGTACTCCTTGCGCATCTCGCGGGCGAGGGCGCGGATGTAGCGCTCGTGCGAGCCGTAGTAGGCGTCGAGCATGATCGTCGCGATGACGCCGGGCGAGGCCGCCGTCATGAAGGGCTCGGCGAACGTCTTGGCGGCGCCGGCCGTCGAGCGGGCGAAGAGATCGCATTCGGCGCTGGCTTCGGCCAGGTCGGTGTACGCCACTTCCGCCACGGCCTGCGGCGCGTCGTTGATCCGCGCCGCGCCCGTGCGCATGCGGGACAGGCGCGCCATGTAGTCCGGGTGGTCGGCGATGTCCCGGGACATGCGCCGCTTGCTGGCGCCCCCGAAGCCCTTCATGCGCTTCGCCGGGTAGGTCGAGAACCCGACGCGGGGCTGCTCGCCGTCGTTGCCGACGTCGACCCCCGCCTCGAGCTGGCGCGCCACCACGTGGCGCACCGCGGCCTCCGCCTCGCGGGCGAGCGCCCCGCCGTCGACCGGCTCGCCGCGGTCCTGGCTCACGAGCAGATCGCGGAGCGCGGGCGGGCGGGGAAGGCTGCCGACGTGGGTCGTGAGGATCCGGCTCTCGCTGCGTTTCATGGGGCCTCCTGTCGACGGGACTGTACCATCGCCCAGGGAGGTGCACTCATGCGCGTTCTCGTCGCTCCGTGGTATACCCTTTGTCCGCTGGGCCGCCCCACGCGGCCCGAGCCCAGGAGGCCCGCATGATCTTCGAGCTCAGGCAGTACCACATCCGTCCCGGTCAGCGCGACAAGTGGGTCAAGTGCATGGAAGAGGAGATCATCCCGTTCCAGGTGAAGATGGGCATGGTGATCCTCGGCAGCTTCGTCGGCGAGGAGGACGAGAGCGTCTACGTCTGGATCCGCCGGTTCGAGAGCGAGCCGGAGCGCAAGCGCCTCTACGATCTCGTCTACCAGAGCGACTACTGGAAGAACGAGATCTCGCCGAGGGTTCCGACCATGATCGACCGCGAGCAGATCAAGGTCACCCGCCTGCTGGCGACGCCGCACTCGGTCATCCAGTAGCCGCGTCGATGGGCTTCTCGGCCGATACGCTTCACGATCGCGTCGCGATCGTGACCGGCGCCAGCCAGGGTATCGGCCGCGCGATCGCCGTGGAGCTCGCCCGGGTCGGCGCGCACGTCGTGGTCTGTAGCCGGCGGGCCGAGGCGCTCGAGCCCGTCGCCGCGGCGGTGCGCGCCAAGGGGCGCCGGGCGCTGGCCGTCGCCTGCGACGTGGGCGACGCGCGCCAGGTCGACCACGCCGTCGCCCGGACGGTGGAGACGTTCGGGCGCATCGACATCCTGGTCAACAACGCCGGCTATCGGATCCGCTCGCCCCTGGAGGACCTGCCGCGGTCCGAATGGGACGCGATGGTGGCGACGAACCTGACGGGCGTGTTTCTGTTCTCGCAGGCGGCCGGGCGGGTGATGATCCGGCAGCGCGCCGGCAAGATCATCACGGTGACGTCGACGGCCGGACGCACCGGCTCGCGCGGCATGGCGGCCTACGCCGCCGCCAAGGCCGGCGCCGCCGTGCTGACCCAGAGCCTCGGCGCCGAGTGGGCGAAGTACGGAATTCTCGTCAATGCGGTGGCGCCGGGCCCGGTGGAAACCGAAGGCGTGCTCGAGGTGTGGAAGACCCCGGCGATGATCGCGCAGGCCGCCCGGGACGTGCCGCTCCAGCGCCTGGGCCGGCCGGAAGAGATCGCGTGGGCGGTCGTCTTCGTCGCGTCCGATCAGGCGAGCTTCATGACGGGAGAGACGCTGTACGTGAGCGGCGGCCCCCGCGTGGCCAACCGCGAGGACACGAAATGAAAGTCGCGTTCGGCATCAGCCTGAGCCCGGGGACTCCGCTCCTGCAGGAGAAGGATACGCGCGCGTTCATCGATCTGGCCAAGATGGCCGACGGCTACGGCGCCGAGGCGGTCGCCACGCACGACACCGCGTTCATCGGCGGCGACGCGTACGTGCGGGCCACGCTGATCGCCCTCGGCTCGACGCGGGCGCGCGTCGGTCTGCGCCCGACGAACCCGATCACCCGCGAGCCGCAGGTCATGGCCTCGTTCCTGGCGTCGATCGACAGCCTGACGGGCGGGCGCGCGTTCATGGACATGGCGAGCGGCGACAGCGCCGTGCTCAACATCGGCTACGAGGTCGCCACGCGCGCCCGCATCGAGGACTACGTGACGTGCGTGCGCGATCTGCTGGCGAAGGGCGAGGCGACCTACCAGGGCCGGCCGCAGCGCGTGCGCTGGGCGTCCACCGTGACGCGCCAGCGCATCCCCATCTCGATCTGCGCCGAAGGCCCGAAGATGCTGCACCTGGGGGGCCGGATCGGCGACGGCGTCACCGCCGGGACGGGCCTCTTGCCGGCGGTGATCCGGGACACGATCGCGCGCGTGCACGCGGGCGCGCGCGAAGCCGGGCGCAATCCCGGCGACGTGGACATCTGGTTCACGACGCGCACGTCGCTGGACGACGATCGAGCGCGGGCGGTCCAGAACGTCAAGGCCTCGGTCTCGTCGATCCTGAACCACTCCATGCGATTCGGGCTCGACGGCAAGCACCTGCCCGACGAGCTCCGCGCGAAGGTCCAGGAATACGTCGACGGCTACGAGCTCTACGACCACGTCCTGCACGAGGGGCGGAATCCCCGGCGCATGGAGCAGCTGGGCCTGACCGACTACGCCCTCGAGCGCTTCGCGCTGGCCGGCAACGCGAGCGACTGGATCAAGCGGATCGAGCAGATCGCCGAGGCGGGGGCGCGGAAGCTGTGGGTGAGTCTCCGCGCCACCGACATGGAGACCCAGCATCACTACATGCGGGTCCTCGGCGAGGAGATCATGCCCCGCTTCGCCTAGCCGAGAGGCCGGCTCACCTCCGCGTCGATCGCGGCCGTCCAGGTCGAGGCTTCGTCGTCGGTCATGCTGCCGTGCGGGACGAGGCGCGCGTCCTCGTAGCCCCAGCGCTCGATGTCCACCAGGTACTGAGCGCGCGAGGTCAGCGTGCCCCGGCAGATGCGCCGTACGGGCGCGCACCGCAGCTCGAGATCCAGGAAATGCGCGCACTGCCGCATCACCGCCTCCGGGATACGCCGCCGTTCCGACGGGTAGACGAATCCGAACATGGTGAGGTGCGCGAACAGGACGCGCCAGTGCCGGCCGAACCGTCGGGTCAGCCGTGACCAGTCCAGGGTCTCCGCGCAGGCGTTCAGGAGATGCAGGACGTCGGCCCCGTCGTAGCGCTCGCGCTCCATCACGAAGGCCTTCGACCAGATCATCTCCTCGACGGGCGACAGCGCCACCGGAACGCCCAGCACCTGGGACGGCACGGCATTGCGGAACCAGTCGTCGTCCACCGGACAGACGCCGTTGCCTGCATTGAAGATCAGGTCGACCTGATCGTCGCGGCGCGTGATCTTGGCGAGCCAGTGCGGGAACGCCAGCTCGGCCGCGAAGCCGAGGGTCCGGAAGTGGTCGAGCGCCGCATGCACGTCGCCGGCACGAAGGAAGAGGTCGAGATCCTTCGTCGGCCGCCCGATGCCCAGGTGGCGCTCGAGCGCATAGCCGCCGCCGACGACGAATTCGATGCCCGCCGCGTTCAGCTCGCGCAGGACTCGTCGGTAGAAGCGGCGCCGCGGCGCATTCGAAGCCGCCGCGCTCCGCGCGACCGGTACCGAGATCGGCGCGACCGCCTGCATCATTGGGCGTCTCCTCGGCCGGCCGCGACGGGCGTCGCCGGCTGGGCCGGAATCTCGACGACCCGGAACGGCGGCCGATCAGGGAACAGGCGCTGCAGCAGCGGCATCGCGACGTTGTACACGGGCACGCCGCCGGCGGTCTTGCCCTCGGGCCGGCCGCGGTGGGCGTGGCCGTGAAACACGGCGCTCGCCGCGTAGCGATTCAGCGGCTCCTCGAGCCGGCTCGACCCGAGAAACGGGTAGATCTCGAAGGGTTCCCCGTCGCAGGTGTCGCGCACGGGCGCGTAGTGCAGGAGCACCACGCGTCCCACCGTGCGCAGCCTGGCCAGCGCCGACTCGAGCTTCAGCGTCTCCTCGACGGCGAAGCGCACGAACGTCTTGATGGGCTCCTCGCCCCACCCCTGGAGCGCGAGGTCACCGAAGCCCCCGGCGAACCCCTTGGCGCCGGCGATCCCGATGCCCGCGACCTCCAGCGCCGTCCCGTCGAGGATGCTCACGCCGGCCCCCGCGAGGATCTCCGTCACCTCGGCGGCGGCATCGGACTCGAAGTCGTGGTTGCCCAGGACGGCGATCTTCGGCATCGTGACCGCCTGCAGCTCCTTGGCCAGCACGCGCGCTTCCTCGGCCTGGCCGCGGTCGGTGAGATCGCCGCACATCGCCAGCACGTCCGCGCTCTCCGCGATGCGCGCGAACAGGGCCTGGAAGGCGCCGGTCGATGCCCGCGTGCAGTGAAGGTCGCCGACGGCCGCGATCCTGACGGAGCCGGGCATGACGAGAGGAGTCAGGCAAGGGCGGTGCCAGGCCGAAAGGAGCGTGAAATCAGCGATGCTTGGGGGTCAGGACGGTGAGGTGCCGTGAAGATTCTTCGCGGCGCCGTGTAAGATCACCAGCCCCTGATGTCACCCGGCTTCAGAATCCACACGGCGTGCGGATCGAGCTCGCGGCGGGCGGCCTCGGCGGCCAGGCGCGTGGGCGGCTCGTCGTAGGGCTCGCGGGCCAGCGCGAAGGTGCCCCAGTGGATGCCGAGCATCCGGGCGGCGCGAAGATCGAGCAAGGCCTGGACCGCCTCTTCGGGTGATATGTGCACCGGCCGCGCGATCACGCGCGGCGTGTAGGAGCCGATCGGCAGCGCCGCCAGGTCGAAGGGGCCGAGCGCGTCGCCGATCTCCTTGAAGTGCCGGTAGTAGCCGGTGTCCCCGGCGAAGTAAAAGCGCCTGGAGCCGAGCACCGCCCATGACGACCAGAGGCGGCGCCCCTGGTCGAGCAGCGTGCGACCCGAGCCGTGCTGGGCCGGCGTGCACACGATCTCGAGGCCGCCGATGGTGACCGACTCGCCCCAGTTCAGCTCGACCGCGTTCGTGATGCCACGATCCTCGAGCCAGGCCTTGAGGCCCAGCGGCACGACGAAGCGCGGATTGAAGGCGCGCGCCAGGCGGCGGACCGTCGCCTCGTCGAGATGGTCGTAGTGGTCGTGCGAGATCAGGACGAAGTCGATCGGCGGCAGATCGTCGAAGGCAATGCCCGGCGGCGTGTAGCGGCCGACGCCGACCAGCCCGTTGAAGGGGCCGGTGCGATCGGCCCAGGTGGGATCGGTCAGGAAGTTCAGGCCGTCGAGCTGTACGAGGACGGTGGAGTGGCCGATCCAGGTCACCGTCGCGCGGCTCGAGTTGTTCCGCAGCGCCTGCGGGTCCGGCGTTGCCAGCGCGAGCCGGGCCACCCGGTGCTCCGACGCGAGCCAGGTCGCGCCCACGACGAAGAGGCGGGCGCGCGTCCACGGCGAGGCGCGCCTGTACTCGGGATCGAGATTTCGGAAGACGCTGCCGGCGTGCGCGGCGGGTGTGAAGCCCGCGACGACGGCCGGCCCGGGCGGCGTGGCCGGGATCGGCTGCGGCGAGGCCATCGCCGCCGCGCTCGCGGAGCGCTGCCGCGCGGGCGTTCTCGTCAACGTGCTCCTGGACGCCGTCGGGGCGCTCGCCATGCCGCCGGAGCTTCGCACCGAGATGACCGGGGCGGGGTGTCGCGTCGAGACCTATCGGCCCCTGAGCCCCTTCACGATCGATCGGGTCAACAACCGAAACCATCGCCGGACACGACGACGTTCAGCTCCTCGTTGAGCGCGAAGGAGCGGTGGTCCAGGGTGGTGCTCCCGACGGTCGCCCAGATGCCGTCGATGACCATCGTCTTGGCATGCAGGAGCGCGGGCCGGTACTCGTAGATGAGCACGCCGCGCATGACTTGTCTCCCTCCACGGTTTGGGTTGCGGTGAAGGTGGGAGCAAGCGAGATACCATCGGGCTGAACGCGTGACGCTGCGACTGGTCTTCGAAGTTACCGCGTAGGAAATACCTTCTGGTCGCGTAACAACTACCGGCCGCGCGGCGCCGAAGCTCACCGCGGCGCTCGAGCCCGCCCGTCAGCTAAATCCACGGCCCACCGCCGATAGACGGCCGCCGTGACCCCTCTGGCAAGGTCATTGCTCATCGCCGGGGTGGTGTCGAGTGAGCTCGAGACCAGTGAACCCAGGCTCTATCACGAGGAGGAAGAACGATGCGTGACCATATGTTCAAGGCCGGCATCGCGCTCCTGGCCGCGGCGTTCATCGCGGCTCCGCTGAGCGTCAGCGCCGGCGAGACGATGAACAAAGCGGAGGAGAAGATCAAGGGGACCGCTCACGACATGAAGGAGGCGACCAGCGACAGCTGGATCACCTCCAAGATCAAGATCGCGCTCTTTGCCGACAGTCGGGTGAAGGGCCGCGAGGTGAGCGTCGAGACGATGAACGGTGAGGTCTTCCTGCGGGGCAAGATCGAATCGGAAGAGGCGAAGAGCGCCGCGGCTGAGGTGACCCGTGGGATCGATGGCGTCAGGAACGTGAAGAATGACCTCCAGGTCGTGTCGGCGTCGACCCGCGCGGCGGTCACCGCCGACGACAATGTGATCACCAGGTCGGTGGAATCTCGCTTCTCCAGGGACCCCGAGCTGAAGAAGATCGACGTCCGCACCGACGCCGGCGTCGTCGTGCTGAGCGGCCAGGTCACGAACATCAGGACCGCCGCGCGCGCCTCGGAGACCGCGCACAAGGTCGACGGTGTGAAGGCGGTGAAGAACGAGCTGAGAGTCAACCAGGTCAAGGCGAACTAGGTTCGCCCGGTCACGCACGAAGAGAGCGGGCGGGTCAGGCTCGTCGGTGGGCCCGCCCGCTCTCGCCTTATTCGAGCCTGTCCATCGCCTCGTCGATGCGGTCCAGATCGTCGTCGGTGAGCTTGCCCACCACTGCTTGACCTGACCGCGCATCTGCTTCCACTTGCCGGAGAGGATGTCCCGGCAAAGGAGGCCTTCGCCCGGCCATGCTACCCTCCGGGTGCGTGTCGTTATGGTCGCCCACGAGTCGGTCCACCGCGCCCTGAGGGGCCGGCGCCTTTGCCGTGCCGTCACGGCCTGGGTGTGCGCGACCGCGCTCGGGCTGGCGATCCCGGGCAGCGCCGCGACCCCACCGCCGCCGCCGCTCAGCGGGCCCGTCACCCGGGAGGCGTGGAAGGACCTCACCACGTTCCACGAGGACCCGGCGCGGATCGATCGGGCCCGTGACCTTCTCGAGCAGGAAGTCGCCCGGACTCCGTCACTGGAGGCGCTGGTCCTTCTTTCGTGGGCCCATCTGGCGTGGGCGGACTACCGCGCGTCCACGACGGAGGCGAAGCTGGCGAGCTACGAGCGCGGCCGCGACGTCGCCAAGCGCGCGATCGATCTCGCGCCGCGAAGCCCGGAGGCGCACCTCTGGTACGCGGCGAACCTCGGCCGCTGGGCGATCAACTCGGGCCGGCTGCGCGCCGCGTTCATGCTCTCGACCCTGCGGGGCGAGATCGACACGATCCTCGAGATCGATCCGGATCACGTCCCAGGGCTGTCGCTGGCCGGATCGTTCTACCTCGAGACGCCGGCGCTGTTCGGCGGCGACGTCCCGCGCGCCGAGGGCTATCTGAGGAAAGCGACCGCGCTCGATCCCCACTTCACGCGCGCCCGCGTCGAGCTGGCTCGCTGCCTTATCGAGCAGCGCCGGTACGCCGAAGCGCGCACCGAGCTGGCGCGGGTCATCGACGAGCGCCAGCCCAGCTATCCGGCCGATTGGGTCCTGCGCCACAAGCCGCACGCCGAGCGCCTTCTCGCCGAGATCCGCTCCCGGTGACGGCCGGGGCGGTCGGCGCCACCGGCGATCGAGTCGACGTGCTGGTGATCGGCGCCGGCGCCGCCGGCGCCGCCGTCGCCTGGAGGCTCGCGGCCGCCGGCATCGGCGTCGTCTGCCTGGAGCAGGGCGACTGGGTCGAGCCGCGCGCCTATCCGCACTGGCGCGACGACTGGGAGCTTCACCGCCACACCGACTGGAGCGCCGAGCCCAACGTCCGGCGGCTCGCGCAGGACTACCCGGTCAACGACGCGGCGTCGCCGATCGCGCCGCTCATGTTCAACGCGGTCGGCGGGAGCACGATCCACTGGAGCGCGCACTTCCCGCGCTTCCGGCCCTCGGACTTTCGCGTGAAGAGCCTCGACGGCGTGGCCGACGACTGGCCCATCGACTACGCCACGCTCGAGCCCTACTTCGACCTGAACGACCGCATGATGGGCGTGGCCGGAATGACGGGCGACCCGGCCTATCCGCCCAAGTCGGCCCGCCAGACACCGCCGATCCCGCTCGACACGCTGGGCGTCACCATGGCCCGCGGCTTCGACCGGCTGGGCTGGCACTGGTGGCCGTCGGACAGCGCCATCCTCACGCGCGACTACGACGGCCGTCGGGCCTGCGTGAACTGCGGCCCGTGCGATCTGGGCTGCCCCATCGGGGCCAAGGCGAGTACCGACGTCACTTACTGGCCGAAGGCGATCGCGGCGGGCGCCCGTCTCGTGACCCGCGCCCGCGTGCGCGAGATCACGCTCGGCGGAGACGGGCTCGCCGACGGCGCGGTCTACTACGACCGCGACGGCCGTGTGCACGCGCAGAAGGCGAGCGCGGTCGTGCTGGCCGCCAACGGCATCGGGACGCCGCGGCTCCTGCTGAACTCGCGCTCGGCACGGTTTCCCGACGGGCTCGCGAACCGCAACGGGCAGGTCGGGCGTCACCTCATGTTCCATCCCTACGCGATCGTGCGCGGCTATTCGTTCCAGGTGGCCCGGGGGCTCACGCCGATCGCCTCGGCCTCGGGCGGATCGATCGGCGACCGCGTGGCGTGGGGGCGCGGGCATCGCCGGGCGTACGACGAGCGCTTCGACCGCACGATCACCGTCGCCGTCATCGGAGAGGATCTGCCCGAGGCGCACAATCGCGTCGATCTCGACCCCGCGCTGGCCGACGGCCACGGCATTCCGGCGCCGCGCGTCACCTATGCGCTCAGCGAGAACAGCCGGCGCATGCTCGATCACGGCATCGCGCGGGCGCGCGAGGCGCTGGCGGCGGCGGGCGCCCGCGCGATCGACGTCAATCCGCTTCTGCCGTCGTCGACGGGAGCGCGATGGTGACCTGCGCCGGCGTCAATCCCACCTCGACGATCCAGGCGGTGGCCCTCTACATCGCCGACCGCATGATCCGGCGACGGGCATGAGCGCGGCCTCTCTCGCGGCACGGCGCGACCTTCTGGCGCTGGTGCTCGACGCCCTGGTGCCGGCAAGCGGCGGCTTTCCGGCCGGCTCGGTCGCGCTCGACCACGTCCTCGCCATGGCGGCCGCGTCGGCCGACCTCGCGGCGGTGCTCACGCACGGGCTCCAGGCGATCGACGAGACCGGGAGCGGCTTCGCGCGGCTCGACGCGGACGAGCGCGAGCGCGCCCTCGCGCGCGTCGAGGGGACGCACGCCGCGCTCTTCGACGCGCTCGTGCGGCACGCCTACGACGGCTACTACAGTCACCCGGAGGTGCTCGGGCGGCTCGGGCTCGAGCCCGGCCCGGTGCAGCCGCGGGGCCACCGGATCGAGACGGCGGACCTGCCGGACCTCGGGCGCGTCATCGCGCGCGGGCCGATCTATCGCCCGGCCTGAGCCCTCGGCCCGCCGGCGGGTCGGCAGAGTGGTTGTTGGCGGGCTCCTGCCGTAGAATCTCCCGAGATGTCGTGGAGGTGAGGCGATGAGCCGACCGACCGGACGGATTCACGAGCTGGAGCACCACGCCGCGGACTGGACGACCACACGGCCCGTGGTGTCGGGTACCCAGGGCGTCGTCTCGAGCGGGCACCCGCTGGTGTCGATGGCCGGCATGCGCATGCTCCTCTCGGGCGGTAACGCGTTCGACGCCGTCGCGGCCGCCGGGTTCGCCGCGGCCGTGATCGAGCCGACGGCGTCGTACACGCTCTGCGGCGAGTGCGTGGCGCTCGTTCACGACGCGCGGACGCGAGAAACGCTCGCGCTGAGCGGGCAGGGCACCGCGCCGGCACTGGCGACGACGGCATTCTTCCGCGGGCGCGGGCTCGATCGGATCCCGACCGGTCCGGGGACCGAGGCGCACCTGTCGTTCACGGTGCCGGGCGCCGTCGACGCCTATCTCACGCTCCTCGAGACGCGCGGCACGAAGACCGTCAGCGAGGCGCTCACGCCGGCCCTGCAGTACGCCGAGCACGGCTTCCCGATGTACGAGTACATGCATCGCCTGCTCGCCATCCCGGAGACGCAGAGTCAGTTCGACATCTATCCGCCCGGCGGTACCGCGGTGTTCTATCCAGGCGGCCGCGTACCGCAGGTCGGTGAGCTGTTCGTGCAGCCAGCCCTGGGCGTGACGCTCCGGCGGCTCGTCGAGGCCGACACGAAGGCCCGGGGCCATCGCCTGGCCGGCATCGCTGCCGCGCGGCAGCGCTTCTACGGCGGCGACATCGCGGCCGCCATCGGCGGCTTCTCCGAGCGGGTCGGCGGCCTCCTGCGCGCCGCCGATCTGGCGGGCTACCGCGCGCGCTACGAGGCGCCGCTGCGGACGACGTTCGCCGGCCGCGAAATCCTCGGCCAATCGGCCTGGACACAGGGACCGGTCCTCATGCAGGCCCTCGGCATGCTCGCGAACTTCGATCT
>QHSM01000120.1 GCA_003221595.1 Candidatus Rokuibacteriota bacterium
CGCTGCTGGAGACAGAAGTGCGGCACGGCGAGTCTCCGAAGTGGTCCGGCCCGACCGTTGGTCGCTATGCCGTCACCGTCGTTGGCTACTACACGGACCGCCCTGACCTCGTCAGAGCTGGCGTCCGTAAGGTCGAGTGGCAATCCGACGCGCAGGCGAAGCGCCGCGCCGAGATGCTCGCCCTGCGGGCGGCATTCCTCGATTGGTTCGTCGAGGAGTGGGTGCGAGAGGGCGGCGTGCGTGCGGACGGAGTGCACCAGATCCGCGGATATCCCCTTCGATGACGTGCCCTGGCACGCGACGCAGCGGGCGGCGTGGGGACCGCGTTACTTCATACCGACAGCCCGCACCCGGTGGTTCATCCCGTCAGCGATATAGAGATGACCCTGGGGGTCTATGCCGCAGCCGTGGGGACGCTCCAGGCCGGCTTTCGTAGCAAGCCCGCCGTCGCCATCGCCTCCTCGGTGCCCGCCGGCGATGGTGGTCACGATCCCGGTCACGGCATCGATGCGTCGGATCGCATGGTTCTCCGTATCCACGACGATCACGTTGTCCTGATGGTCGCACCGGATGGCCTTGGGCGCGCCCCAGGTGGCCGCGAGGGCCGGGCCGCCGTCGCCGCTGTAGCCCCGCTCGCCGGTACCGGCGAAGGTGGCCATGATGCCGCGGGCATCTACTTTCCGAACGCCGTTGCCTTCTCGCTCGCAGATGTAGGTGTTCACCTTGCTATCCATGCAGACTGCCCGGGCGCCCATGATGGAAGCTTGCGCCGCGGGTTTCCCATCCCCGGCCCGACGCTTCTCGCCATTGCCGGCGAAGGTCGTCATGATGCCGGTCTTCAGATCGAGACGGCGTATCCGCTGATCCTGAATATCCGCGATGAGCAAGCCGCCTTTACGGTCCAGGAAACAATCGTTCGGCTCCCGCAGCTGGGCCAAGACGCCGGGGCCGCCGTCGCCGCTGTAGCCCGGCTCGCCCGTGCCAGCCACCGTGGTGATGATGCCCGTGGCGGCATCGACTTTGCGGATGGCGGCGTTCAGCCGGTCGACGATGTAGATATCGCCGTTGGTATCGACCTGGAGCGAATACAGGTTATTCAGGGTCGCCGCGGTTGCCGGGCCGCCGTCGCCGGAGTAGCCCTGACGCCCGCTGCCCGCGACGGTCATGATGATGCCCGAGCCCTTGCTGATGCGGCGGACGGTGTGGTTACGCCCGTCGCAAATGTAGAGGTTGCCCTCCGTGTCGAAGTCACAGCCGTATGCTTCGCCGATCAACGCCTGAGTCGCCGGGCCGCCATCGCCGGCGTAGCCTTCCTCTCCCGTTCCGACGACCGTCTGGATCTTGCCAATCTCGAACGCCATGCGCGATTCCCCCCAAGTGAGCCGACGCAGAATGCCTGACGGAGCGTACACCGGGATTATCGCCCGCTGACTGGGCCAGAGTTATCCCGAAGTTCTGCCCCGTCCGCCGGCCTCGGCTTCGCTTATCATGAGGCTCTTGCAGCGCGCGACCCGGCTTTGCCGAGTCACCCACGGGAGAGAGCCGCCATGCACAAGGACCTGGAAGCCTGGCTGAGTCAGGTGTGGACGGAAAAGGATAGGCTCATCGGCCTGTCGCCGACCGGGCATTCAGGCCGCGGCGTTCATCTCGGAAACGACAACCCGGCGATCTGGGAAGTCTACGGGATGTACAACGACGCCGGCGGCGCGTCCTCGAACGACATGTCGGCGGTTCCCCCCTTCATCGACGAGCTGGACAATCTCGAGAAGGCAGTGGGCGTCGCGGCGCTCCTTCAGGTCGGAAACGACTTCGTGGACCTGAACCGCGGCCAGCTCTCCAACATAAAGACCACGCCGTTCAAGACGCAGACGCGGAGGGGGCAGAAGAAAGTCACCGTCGATCAAGCCGTCGTGGGCGGCGCCTTTGTGCACTTCGCCAAGGGTAATGCCGACGCGACCAAGCATCGCGTGTACGTGAACGTGAAGCGAGACCATCTGGGTCCCGCCTTCAGGAGCATCGCGACGGCCATCTGGCCGGAGAGCTGCCTGAACAGCGCGAAGGTGGGCGGGCCTCTGGGGGCCGCGCGCGCCGATTCGGTGGTCATCTATCTCTCGGACGGGCAAAAGGACTCCGTCCTGGCGAAGCTGCGCACCTACTACGACAAGAACAAGGGGCACTTTGGCGCCGACACGCCCAAGCTCACGGTGCCGGTCGAGGGCATGTCCGGCGTTGCGCTCGGCATGGAGCCGCCGGGCCTGGCCGTCATCCGGAGCGGGGGCCAGTACTACGCCGAGAAAATGCCCCAGAGCTTTGGCTTCTACCGCGCCATGCTCATCTTCATGGCGCTGGACCGGACGCATTTCACGCGTCCCGGCCAGACCGACCCTCAGCGCTCCGACGCGTTCAAGCGCAGGACCGAGAAATACTTCGTCCACGCGGGGATCGACCCCGATCGGCCGGCCGAGCAGTCCGCGCCAAAGGCGCTCAAGCCCATCTCGGAGCTCGACCGTACGATTCAGGCCAGCGGGGACGAAGACGGGGGCAAGCAGGTCATCATCAAGCGCTAGCGCGCGCTAGTAGCCCCGCGACCACTCGATCACGTTGGCGAGCGGCCGCCCGTCCAGATAGGCCCGCAGATTGTCGGAGAACACTTCGACGACCCGATGCTGCCGCACGTCGCTACCGCCGGAGACGTGCGGCGTGATCAGCACACGCTCGTCCCGCCAGAGACGGGGGTCGGGAGCATGCTCGAATTCCCCGACGTAGACGTCCAGACCGACGCCGCGCAGCTTCCCCGACGCGAGCGAGGCGATCAACGCTTCCTCGTCGACGATCTCGCCGCGGGCCACGTTGACCAGCACTGTCCCCGGACGCATCGTCGCGAACGCCGCGTGACCGATCAATCCGGTCGTTTCCGGCGTCCACTGGCAACAGACGGCCACGAAGTCACTCTCCGCGAGCAGCGGGTGGAGCCGCTCGGGACTTTCGACACGGCTGAATCCGACGGGCAGAGCGTCACCGGGCGAGACGTGCCGGCGCGTGCCGACGACGCGCATACCGGCCCCGGCGCACAGAGATCCGACCGCCTGCCCGATGCCACCGGCGCCGACCACACACACGGTCTTGCCTTCGATCAGGACCGGCCGATAGGCGCCGTGCTCGAACTCCTGCCGCGCTCGGTCGCGGTAGGCCCGATGCAGACCGCGCGCGAAATGTAGGAAGCAGGCCAGCACGTACTCGGCCATGGCCCGGGTATTGCCGTGGCCGCGCGAGGTGGTGACGATGACGTCACTGCCCCACAGATCTCCCCGCAGCAGGTTGCTTGCCCCTGCCGGGCGCTGATGAAACCACCGAAGGCGGGGTGACCGCGATCTGAGATCCAGAGGAAACGGCCAGCCGCCCAGGATCACCTCGGCCTCCCCCAAAAGGCGGTCGCGCTCGGCGCGCGTGCTCGGGGGACAGGAGCGCTTTCCCAGGTAGCGATCGACGCTCCATTGCGGCCACGTCTGCCGGATCTCGTCGTCGAACCAGCCGCGGGCGTCGACCACGCGCAGGCGCGAATCGAGACGCGCGATCTGCGCCAGCTCCTCATCTGCGATGGGCTGAATGACGAGGACGTCAACCCGGTGCATGCGTCCTCCGGCGGGCTGCGCCGATCAGATCGGGACGCCGCTCGGCTTCACGGCACCGCCGGCGTCCGGGAGCCCGGCGGCCTTGCGGATCTTCGCGAGCTGGCCGGCGTGGTCGTTCCAGTGATAGCCGAATATCGCTCCAACGAACATCGGAATCGTGATCTCGTCGGTCCCCATGAACTGCTTGAAGAGCGGGATCCGCGCCTTGCGCGCCAGCTGCGTCTCTGACAGGCCCCCGAGATACTCGAGCACCGTCCGGCGCTGCGTGTCGAGCGCACCGGCGAAGTCCTTCAGCGTCATCCGGCGGCGGCGGTCGTCGAGATGGGTCACGCCCGCCGTGATCTCGACCAGCGGCAGGTCTCGATCGGCAAACGTCTTCAGGAGCACCACCGGGTCGAAGCCCGGCTGAAACAGGAGATGCGATAGCACCTCGCGCGCCGTCCACTCTCCGGGCGCGTCGGACCGCTCCAGGTGCGGCTCGAGTCCTCGCAGCTGGCCGCTCAGATTTCCGTGCGCCGCATTCACGTTGATCTCGAGGTCTTTCACGCTTTGGCTTGCCATGGGCTCCTCCTGGACGGGTCGGTCGCGGGCGGATAAAGGGAGTCTAGCCGATCAGCATAGCCGATGACCATCCTCCGCTCTCTGCATTGGACACGCCGCCACGTGCGCGGCTACCGTGCGGCCAGGAGGTGCGTCATGCTCGACAACTCGGTCCTGGCCGGTGAAGTTCTTCGCCACGGCGCGTACGTCTGTCTGCGGCTTGCCGACGGCGTCGATGCGCGCGCGGTGGCCGGCGCCGCCATTCCCGCGCTCGCCGAGAAGCTCGGTCTCCAGAACGAATTCGCGCCCGCCGCCGGCCCGCCGTCTCGATCGATCGCGTTTCTGCGCCGGCACGGCGCGACGCCCGGCGCCCTCGTCGACGACGGCGTCGCCCAGGCCGACGCGGTCGTGCACGTCGCGGCGCCGACCGCGTCGCCCGTGAGCGACTTCTGCGCCGAGGCCACGCGCCTGCTCGGCGCCCTCGCCCGCCTCCGGGTGATCGGCGGCGTCGTCCGCCCGCGGACGTACACCGGCGCGGCCATGAGCAACTTCGCCTACGCCCACCAGGTCGTGCAGCAGCCCGGCCGCGTCATGCCGAACGCGTTCCTGGTCCCGATGAACAAGGTCGCCGCGTGGTGGGCGAAGGACTGGATGGAGCGCCACACGTACTTCCTGCCGCGCTACGACGACGAGGGCCGGATGAAGAGCGAGGGCCACGCGCTGGCGTCGGCCGCCGGGATCCCGTGCCTGCTGCGGCGCACCTACAAGAGCACGTCGGAGCCGGCGCCGGAGGGCGCGTACGACTTCGTTACCTACTTCGAGTGCGCCGACGCCGACGTGCCCACGTTCCACCAGGTCTGTGCCAGCCTCCGGGACGTCGCGCGGAATCCGGAGTGGAAGTTCGTGCGCGAGGGACCGACGTGGCACGGCCGGCGTGTCGCGACCTGGTCGGATCTCTTCTCGAGCGGGCGGTGACTTGCCGGGCGAGGACCGTCTCTGATACGGTGGCGCCGCCGACCGACTAGAGCGCGCGGCTCCGTCGTCTCACCTTTCCCTCGGGAGGGCACTCATGGCACCAGAACCAGGCGGCCTCAAGATCGGCAGCGGGATCTCGCGGCGACGATTCATGCGGGCGGTGGGAGCCGGCGCCGGCGCGGCGGCGTTCGTGCCCGCCGTGGTGCGGGCTCAGGCGCCCGGCAAGCCCGCCGAGCCGTCGAGCACGATCACCACGCCGCCCCGCGAGTGGGGGCCGTCGGCACCGCCCGTCACGTACGTCGATCCGGACGTCATCACGATCGATCCGATCTTCAACGGCCTTCGCCAGGGCAACACGCCGATCAAGCGGCTGTGGACGGGCGCGCTCTGGTCCGAGGGCCCGGCCTGGAGCGGTCAGGGACGCTACCTGGTCTGGAGCGACATTCCCAACAACCGCCAGCTGCGCTGGCTGGAAGACGACGGCAGCGTGAAGGTGTTCCGGAGCCCGTCGAACAACAGCAACGGCAACACCTTCGACTTCCAGGGCCGCCAGCTCTCCTGCGAGCATCTCACGCGACGGCTCGTGCGCTACGAGCACGACGGCTCGGTGACGATCGTCGCCGAGTCGTACAACGGCAAGCGGCTGAACTCGCCCAACGACGTCGTGGCGCATCCCGACGGGAGCTACTGGTTCACCGATCCCCCGTACGGCGGACAGCTCTACGAGGGCACGGTCGACGCGCCGGGCGGGCCGACCAACCGCGCGGGGCGGATCAAGCATCGCCTGGGCCAGCCGCCGGAGGTCGCCGCCATGAAGCGCGAGCTGCCGACGAGCGTGTACCGCTGGGACCCGAGCGGGAAGCTCGACCTCGTGATCACCGAGGATCAGCTGCCCGACCCGAACGGGCTCTGCTTCTCGCCCGACTACAAGAAGCTCTACGTCATCAGCACGGGCCGGGGCCCCGGCGACGCGCACGCGGGCGGCAAGCGCGACATGCACGTGTTCGACGTCGGCGCCGACAACAAGCTATCGAACCAGAAAGTGTTCAGCGATTTCATGGTCGACGGCATCAAGTGCGGCCCCGACGGCGCGCGCTGCGACGTCGAGGGCAACGTGTGGGTCTCCAGCAACGGCAACCCCGGCGGGCGCGGGCTCGGCTACAGCGGCGTGACCGTCTGGACGCCGGAGGGCAAGCTCATCGGCCGCATCCGGCTTCCCGAGGTCTGCGCCAACATCTGCTTCGGCGGTCCCAAGCGCAACCGCCTGTTCATGTGCGGGAGCCAGTCCCTGTACGCCCTCTACGTCGCGACGCAGGGAGCCGCGCCGGCGTAATCGACACCGCGTCGGAGTCAAGCTACCCGGTCTGGATCTCAGGGGGGACCTCCGGGTTCATCAACGAGGCGCCGCCATCGACGTAGATCACCTGCCCGGTGATCCAGCGGGCCTTCTCCGAGCAGAAGAGCGCGACGGCGTTGCCGACGTCCTCCGGCGTTCCCAGACGTCCCATCGGTGTCCATCCGCGCTCGTGCCAGCCGCGGATGAGCTGCTGGGCTTGCTCCGGCAACGTGTTCAGCACGCTGTCCTCCGTCCAGCCGGGGCTGATCGCGTTCACCGTGATCCCGCGTCGGGCCACCGCCACCGCCAGATACCGCACGAGGGACTCCAGCGCCGCCTTGGCGGACCCCATGCCCACCCACGGCTGGAGGCCGCCGGTTCGGCTCCCTTGGGCATAGGTGATCGCGAGGATCCTGCCCCCCTCGCCCATCAGCGAGAGCGCCGCCCGGGCTCCGACGAGAAACCCCTTGGCCTGCGAGTCGAAGGCCGCGTCCCATTGCTTCAGAGTGATCTCCAGCGGCGGTTGGAAGAACTCCGGCACCTCTGGTCGGGCGTTGCTCACGAAGACGTCGAGCGCGCCGAATTCGGCCTTCACCTTCTGAAACATGTCGGTGATCTGGGCCGGATCGGTCACGTCGGCCCGCACGAGGAATCCGTCGGCCCCGCGCGCCCGCACCTTCGCGAGCGTGTCCTTGGCGGCCGCCTCGTTCCGGTAGTAATGGATCGCGATTTTGACGCGCTCCGCCGCCAGCGCCAGCGCGATACC
>QHSM01000804.1 GCA_003221595.1 Candidatus Rokuibacteriota bacterium
CAGGCATCGTCGAGGTAGAACTCCGGGCGCAGGCCGTCGATCGAGATGATGACGACATGGCGCGCGCGTCCAGGCCCCTGCGCGTGGACCGCGCAGCCGGCCAGCGCACCCAGCAGAGCCACAACGATGAGCAGGCGCCGACGCCTCACCGCCAGCCCGGACCGCGCCGGCCTCCCACGATGAGATCGCGCGGACGGGCATCGCGACATGACATGACGAGCGCGGTGTACCATGGATCGAAGCTGGCGACCACCGGAGGCGACATTGACGCTCGGGACGGCGTGCGGCTAGGATCGCCGGTGTGGCGGCCGCGCTCCTGAAGATCGCTGTCTGGCCGGTAACTCGTGGCTGAACCGGGCGTCGAGTCTGCGGCCGACAAGCTGTGGTGGTACCGCGACGCCCGCCTTCCGGCGCCGCCCCCTCCGCCTCGTCGCTGGCAGTGGATTCGGCGAGAACACGTGGTTGACGCCCTCGGGTGTCTCGCGCTGTCGACGTTGTGCTTCAGCCAGGCGCGCAGCGAGGCGCTCCTCAGCGGGGACTGGGGCTTCTACAACCGGGTGGCGCTCGGGGCGCCGGTGATCGTGGCGCTCCTGCTGAACCTCGTGGGTCTCGCCGCCGTCGGTTTTCTGGGCGTGCGGGTGATGCGGAGAGCCCGGCGGCCGGGCTGGAGTCGTCTCGCCGCCGTCGCGGCCGCGGCGGCGCTCCTGATCGCGCTGAATTTCGCGCGGATCACGCACCCGACCGTCGACCGATGGACGGAGGCGATCGGCCGTCCCGGGCTGCTGGCGGTCACCCTCCTGGTCCTCGCGGCTTCATTCGGGTGGCCCCGTCCAGCCCTGCGTGCGATCCGGCGTCTGGCCCTCATCGCGTCCCCGCTGGCGGTTCTCACGCTGGCACATGGCCTGTGGACGTTCCTCGAGGTGGCGGCCGGCCCGGTCTGGCGCCGGGTCGACCCGGCGCCTCTCAGCGCGGGCCCGCCGAGTCTCCGGCGCGTCGTCTGGCTCGTGCTCGAAGAGCTCGATCAGCGGATCCTGTTCGAGGCGCGCCCGACCGGTCTCGCGCTGCCCGAGATCGATCGCCTGAGGCAAGAGTCGCTCTACGCTGACAACGACCTCGAGCTCACGTTCAGGGACGGCAAGACAGCGCGCTGGAGCACCCACCCGAACGTGTTCTCGCAGGCGCGAGCGATGGGTTACGACACGGCCGTGATCGGATGGCTCCTGCCATACCCGCGTGTCCTCGGTGCCTCGCTCGGCGCCGCCGACTGGAGGTCGTCCGACGCCCACGAGCAGACACGCGCCGACACGCTCGGCCAGACCCTCTGGAACCAGTGGGGCAGCCTCGTGCCGCCGGTGCATGTGCGCCGGCTGTTCTCCCAGACGGTCGCAGAGCTCGGTGATCTGGCCATCCGCACCACGGCCGACGGCCGCTTCGGGCTCGTGCTGCTCCACGTGCCGCTCCCACGCCCGCCCGGCATCTACGATCGCGCCGCGGGCCGTCTCACGACGCGGAACTTCACCAGGACGGGTGGGGGCTATCTCGACAACCTCGCGCTGGCGGACGTGCTCATCGCGGATCTGCGGCGTGCGATCGAGCGGGCGCGCCTCGGCGACCGCACGTGGCTCGTGGTGAGCGGCGACGGGTGGTGGAGGGAGGCGGAGCGCTACGACGGCCACATGGACCACCGCGTGCCGTTTCTCGTGCGGCCTCCGGAGGGCGGCCGCGCAACGCACGTGGACGCCGCGTTCAACACGCTGGCGGCACACGACCTGGTGCTGGCGATCCTGCGCGGCTCCATCATGGACACGAGCGACGCGGCGACCTGGCTCACGCGCAATCCGATGGCGCCGCCGAGGCGTTACACGCGCGAGGGCCTCCCCATCTACTGATTTCCGAATGCGCCGATATGCGCGGGGCAGGCCTTCGTTCGGCCCCAGCCTGAGTCACTGATCTTGGGGAAGACCACGGAGGCTGACCTTCGTCAGCGATTCGGCGACCCCTACCGCGAAGGCGCGACAAACAAGAATGGAGAAGCGATCAAGAGCCTGAGCTACGCCCACGCGGCGGGTGCTGCCTCGCTGGTGGGCGGCGTGACCCCGGCGCGGGGACAGGGGTTCTACTTCTGGAACGCGGTGCTCGTCGGTCACGAGTTCACCAGCTCGTTCGACGAGGACAAGACCGACTTCGACGCGAGCAAAGTGCAGCAGATCAAGAGCGGGGAGACGACCGAAGCGGAAGTACTCGCCCTCCTGGGGAAGCCCCAAGGAGCCTAGCTCCTCGTTGTGACCCTTGACGCCAAGGGTCTTGTCAGGGACGCGGAGTTCACGTCGTCGGGACCGCGCTAGAGACGCACCAGGGCGGAACGACACTCGGCGACGGTAGTCAACCCGCGCCGCGTCGGCTATACTTACCGCCGTGCCGAATACGGAACGCAATTCCGATATGCGAACTCGCCGCCCGCCCGCTCCCCGCGGGCGGGCGGGCCGCGCGGGCACGGACGGGGGGCACCGCGCGGCGAACCGTCTCGTCGACATC
>QHSM01000121.1 GCA_003221595.1 Candidatus Rokuibacteriota bacterium
GCCGTATTACGAGCGAATGCTCGAGACGGCGATCGCCGGCCTTCACGTGGGCGTCCCGGAGAACTACTACTTTGACGGCGTCACCGAGGAGATGGCCGCCGCCGTCCGGGCCGCCGCGCACGCGGTCGAAGGCCTGGGCGTCCTCGTCACGCCGGTCCGCCTGCCCGATCCGCAGCCGCTCGTCGACATGTGCAACGTCATCAGCCGCTGCGAATCGGCCACGGTGCACGCCCGCATCGTGCGCGATCGTCCGCACGAGCTGCAGCCGGCCGTCCGCGCCCGGCTGGAGACGGGCTTTCACATCTCCGCCCACGACTATCTGCAAGCGCTCCGGCTCCGCGGCCGCCTCACGCGAGAATTCGTTCGCGAGGTATTCGAAGAGGTCGACGCGCTGGTCCTGCCGGTGATCCCCGAGCCCGCGCCCGCGCTCGAGGCCGCGAAGGCCGGCACGGCCGACGAGATCGTGGCCCGGATGGGCCGGTTCTCGCGACTGACGCGGCCGTTCAACGGGCTCGGGCTGCCGGCCCTCGCCCTGCCGTGCGGCCTCGCGGCGGACGGCCGGCCGCTCGCGCTCCAGATCGTCGGGCGGCCGTTCGACGAGGCGACGGTGCTCCGGCTGGGCCACGCCTACGAGCAGGCGACCGCGTGGCATCTCTCGCCGCCGCGACCCTCGGACCGAGGCGAGTCGGTGCTTGACTGAGCGACCGCCGATCTGGCCCGTCTTCGTCGCCTACGTCGGCGCCTTCGCCGCCATCGTTGTCCTCTCGGTCTTCGCGATCGGCGCCGTCCGGGCCATGTATCCGGATCTCCCGGAGTCGGCCGTGTTCGAGAGTCTCCCCGGCCTGCTGGCCGGCGGCATCGCCTCCTCGACCGGACTGCTCCTGACGGTCCTGCTGGTGGACCGTGGAGCCTCGCTGGCGCGACTGCGCCTCGTGCCCGGGCGTGAGACGGGCCCCGCGCTGGGGGTCATGGTGATCGGCATGCTGGCGCTCGCGCAGCTGCTCGACTCGCTGACGATGCTCGCCGGGCTCGGCCAGCACGGCACCATGGTCGCGATCCGCCGCGCCCTCGCGCAGGCCGTGGGCCCCGATCTGTTCGTCGCGGTGCTCGTCATCGGCGTCCTCGCCGGCAGCGCCGAGGAGATCTTCTTCCGCGCGTACATGCAGACACGGCTCGGCGAGCGGCTTCCGCCCGCGGCCGCGGTGCTCGTGGCCAGCACGGGCTTCGGCGTCCTTCACGTCGAGTGGCTCCACGCGCTTCTGGCCTTCGCGCTCGGCCTCTACCTCGGGTGGATCACGGAGCTGGCGGGCAGCGCGCTTCCGGCGATGGCGTGTCACGTCATCAACAACGCGCTCTTCACGATGCTCACCGCGCTCTGGGGCACGGTCGAGGGATTCGGCCTCAACGCGGGGCTCGTCGCGGTCTCCGGTCTCGTGTTCACCGCGTGCGTCGTCTGGCTGCGGCAGTCCGACCCCCGTTCTTCCGTCGCGCGATGACCATCGACGAGCTGGCCTCCCTGACGCGGTCACGGCTGGCCGCGCGCGAGCGTCGCGTGGCGCCCGCGGGCCCGCTCGTGCGGGCGGCGGTGCTGGTGCCGCTCGTCGATCGCGGCGAGCCCTGCATGGTCTTCGCGAAGCGGTCGGAGACCGTCGGGAGCCATCGGGGCCAGATCTCGTTTCCGGGAGGCGTCGTGGATCCGGGCGACGCGTCGTTCCTGGCGGCGGCGCTGCGCGAGTGCGAGGAGGAGATCGGCCTGCCGCGCTCCGCGGTGGAGCCCCTGGGCGCGCTGGACGATACCGAGACGGTGGCGACGAACTTCGTGATCACGCCGTGGGTCGGCGTGATCCGGCAGCCGGTGAGCTGGCGTCCCGACGGCGAGGAGATCGAGCGGGTGATCGAGGTGCCGTTCGCGGAGCTCGCCCGGCCGGGCGGCATGCGCACCGAGGAGTGGGAGCGCAACGGCGTTCGCCGGCCCGTGTACTTCTTCGACTACGGCGGCGACACGATCTGGGGCGCGACCGCTCGCATCGTCAAGCACTACCTCGATCTCGTCGTCGGCCAGTCGTGAGGCGGCGGTGGACGAGCCGCTGACGCGCCCGGCGGGGCCGGCCGGCCTCTGCGCCACCTGCGATCACGCGCGGCTGGTGACGTCCGCCCGGCACTCGACGTTCGTCCGCTGCGATCTCAGCGCGACCGATCCACGCTTTCCGAAGTATCCGCGACTACCGGTCGATCGGTGCGAGGGCTTCCGGCCCGCGGGGAGCCCCGCCGGCGATCAAGGCCACCAGAGATAGAGGAACCGTGGACCGCCGCCGATGAGGGACGCGAGCTGGGTCGCCGTCACGTCGAGGCCGCCGGCCGACGACTCGGAGCGGGCGTAGTAGGTGGCCCGGTACTCCGCGGGGCGGTGGTAGACGACCACGCGCGCCTCGTCGACGCCGATCGTTCGGCGCGCGAGCTTGAGCACGTCGTCCATGTAGCCGATCTGATCGATCAGCTTGAGCTCGAGCGCCTGCTGAGCCGTATAGACGCGACCGTCGGCGATCGTCCGGGCGACGTCGAGCGGCAGCTTGCGCGACTCGACCAGACGCGCCAGGAATTGCCCGTACAGCCCGTCGATCACGGACTGGAAGATCTTCCGCTCCTCGTCGGTGAGCGCGCGGAACGGGCTCCCCATGTCCTTCCGCTCGCCGGACTTGAAGGCCGCCGTCGTGACGCCGAGCTTCTGCAGGAGCCCCTCGGCGTTCAGCGACAGCATGATGACGCCGATCGAGCCGGTGACGGTCGTCGGGTGGGCCACGATCGTGTCGGCGGCCAGCGCGACGTAGTAGCCGCCCGAGGCCGCGACGTCCATCATGACGGCGATGACCGGAATGCGCGCCTTCTGCTTGAAGAGGTCCAGCTCCTTGAACATGATGTCGGACGCGGTCACGGTGCCGCCCGTGCTGTTGATCCGGACGATCAGCGCCTTGACGTTCGGATCATCCTCGGCCTTCTTGAGCTCCTCGCGGAGACGGACGAGGAGCGGCACGCGGGGCGGGGGCGCGCCGATGACCAGGGTCGGCGACGAGCCCTCTTCGCTGATGAATCCCGAGATGTCGGTCAAGAGGATCTTCGCCCGGCCGGAACCCTCGACGGTCCGCTCCTCGAGGGGCTTGATCCGCGGCGTGAGATCGATCGAGACGAGCGAGCAGCCCGCCGAGAGCAGGACGAGCAAGAAGAAGATCGCGCGCGATCGCATGCCGGCAGTATACCGCGCGGGGTTGAACGACGTTCGCGCGCTCTGGGATAATCGGCGGGTGACCCCCGACCTTCAGCTCACGCTCGACGACGTGCGCGCCGCCGCGCAGCGGCTCGCGAACCGGATCTACCGCACGCCCGTGATCTCCTCGCAGCCCTTCGACGACGCGAGCGGTTGCCGCGTCTTCTTCAAGTGCGAAAATTTGCAGATCGCCGGCTCGTTCAAGATCCGCGGCGCGCTCAACAAGCTCCGGTCCCTCACGGCGGCGGAGCGCGGCCGCGGGGTCATCGCCTACTCGTCGGGCAACCACGCCCAGGGCGTCGCGCTCGCCGCCCAGATGGTCGGCACCTCCGCGATCATCTGCATGCCGACCGACGCGCCGGCGCTCAAGGTCGAGGCGACGCGCGGCTACGGCGCCGAGATCGTCTTCTACGACCGGCTGAAGGACGACCGGGCGGCCGTGGCCCGGCGCCTCGCCGACGAGACCGGCCGCGTGCTGGTGCCCCCCTACGACGACCCGGCGATCATGGCGGGCCAGGGGACGGCGGCGCTCGAGCTGTTCGAGGAGGTGCCCGCGCTCGACGCGCTGGTCACGCCCGTCGGCGGCGGCGGCCTCATGGCCGGCTGCAGCACGGTGGCGCGGAGCCTGTCACCGCAGATCACGATCGTCGGCGTCGAGGCCGACACCGCGAACGATACGTACCTGTCGCTGCAGAAGGGCGAGCGCGTGACCATTCCCCCGCCGCCCACGATCGCCGACGGGATCCGCCCGCAATCGCCGGGGGAGCTGACGTTCCCGATCCTCCAGCAGAATCTCACGGGCGTCGCGCTCGTGAGCGACGCCGAGATCGTCGCGGCGGTGCGCTTCCTGGCCCTGCGCGCCCGCATCATCGTGGAGCCGACCGGCGCGGTGGGCGCGGCCGCGGTGCTGACGGGCAAGCTCGCGGTCCCGCGGGCGGCCCGTGTGGGTGTGGTGCTGTCCGGGGGAAACGTGGACCCGGAGCTCCTGCTCCAGATCCTCGCCGAGCCTCAGCGGGCGTGAAACGCCGGCACCACCTCGGCCGCGAGCTCGGCGAGCTGATCGAGCATCCGCTCCGGCGGGCACATCGGACGTAGCACGAACTTCGAGCCACCGCCCCGCACGTATTGCTCCAGGCGCTCGGCGACGAGCTCCGCCGGGCCGAACGCCGTGCAGGCCTCGAGCGTCGGCGCGTCCGCCCGGCCGCGCGGGATGAAGGGGAGTGCGAGCGCGCGGGCCGCCGCCGGGTCGGGGTCGAGGCAGAAGTTCACGAGCGACCCGAAGTGGTCCCCGGGCACCTCGCGGCCCGCCTCGGCCGCGAAGGTCAGCGTCTTGTCGACGCCGATACGAAACTGCTCGGGCGTGATGAACGATGGAATCCAGCCGTCACCCAGGCGCCCGGCCCGGCGCATCGCGGCCTCGCTGTTGCCGCCGATCCACAGCGGCATCGGCTGCTGGAGAGGACGCGGCAGCACCGTGATGCGATCGAGGCGCCAGAACTCGCCCGCGTACGTCACCTCGGATTCCTCCCAGCATTGCCGCATGATCCGGATCGCCTCGTCCGTGCGGCGCCCGCGCTCCCGAAACGGCACGCCGGCGGCGAGGAACTCGCGCTCCTGCTCGACGCCGATGCCGACCGCGGGGAGCACCCGCCCGGCCGACAGATAATCGAGCATCGCGAGCTGGCGAGCCGCGAGCACCGGGGACCGGAACGGCGCGACCAGCACGCTCGGACCGAACTTGAGCCGCTCGGTGCGCGCGGCCACCGCGGCCATCGTGGTCATCGGCTCGAGGACGGGCGTGGGCGAGGAGAGCCGGTCCGAGAACCAGACGGAGTCGATCGCCGTCCTCTCGCACACGTCGATGAGCGTCCAGAAGAAGTCGAGCCCGTCGGCCGGGGAGCCGGCGGGCCACGGTCCGGGCATGATGCCGATCCGATACTTGATCTGCATGACCGCGTCTAGAACATCGAGAAGTCTTCTGCCTTCTCGGTGAGGAACTCGAGGAGCGCGGGCGTGCCCTCCTGCGTCTTTCGAATGGCGCGCCGGATGGCCGGCACGATCTCGCCGGGCTCGCTCACGCGCTCGCCGTGACCGCCGAAGGCCCGCGCCATCGCGGCGTAGTCGCCGCTGGGAGAAGTTGTTGAGCAGGATCGAGAGGATGGGAATCCGCTCCCGGACGGCGGTCTCGAAGTCCATCCCCGTGAAGCCGATCGCCGCGTCGCCCCAGACGTTCACGCAGAGCTTGTCGGGCGCGGCCAGCTTCGCTCCCATCGCCAGGCCGAGGCCGTAGCCGAGCTGGGTGGTCTTGCCCCAGCCGATGTAGCTGAGCGGGGCCACGGGCTCCCAGAAGGGCGAGATCTGGTCGCGCGGGCTGCCGGCGTCGTGCGTGATGATGGTGTTGGCGACGTCCACCGTGTGCATCAGGTCCCAGAGCACGCGGTAGGGAGACAGGGGCTTCGTGTCCTGCGTGAGCCGCGGCGTCCACTGGGCCAGCCACTCGCTCTTGAGATTCTTGATCTCCTGCGTGACGGCCGAGAAGCGGCCGCGGGGCCCGCCCTTCAGACGGTCCTTCACCTCGACCAGCAGCGCCTGGAGCGTGAGCCCCGCGTCGCCGACCAGCGCGAGATCGGCGGGCACGTCCTTGTTGATGTCGGTCGGGTCGAGCGTCGCGTGCGCGATGCGCTTGCCCTTCGGCATCGCGACGCCGTAGTTGGTCGTGGCGAAGCTGCAGCCGATTCCGAAGATCAGGTCGGCGTTCTTGAGGAAATGGTTGAGCTGCTTGCTGATCGATCGCCCGCCGGAGCCCAGCGAGAGCGGATGCGTCTCGGGGAACGCGCTCTTGCCCTGAAGGCTCGTCGTGACCGGCGCCTCCAGCAGCTCGGCCAGGTCGCGCAGGGCCTGCCAGGCCCGCGCGTAGTGCACGCCCTGGCCGGCGTAGATGACCGGACGCTCGGCCGCCACCAGGGCCTCCGCCACCCGCGACACGTCGCGCGGATCGGGCCCCGAGCGCAGGCGCTGCGTCGGCGTGTACTGGATCGGCTCCGGCACCTCCTCGCGCAGGAGGTCGGTCGGGAACTCGATCAGAACCGGCCGCGGCCGGCCGTTCTTCACCTGGGTGAACGCGCGGCGCATGGCGTCCACGACCGCGTCGGGCACGATCACCTGCTCGCACCACTTGGTGACGTGCTGGAAGTTCAGGAACGAGTTGAAGTTGGGCTGGATGTTCGTGATACGGCGTGGATAGCCGCCGGGCAGCACGATGATCGGCACCGAATCGCCATAGGCCTGGGCCACACCGCCGAACGCGTTCTCCGACCCCGGGCCGTGCTGCATCGCGAAGACGCCGACGCGGTCGCCCGACGAGATGCGGCTCACGGCGTCGGCCATGTGGAGCCCGGTCCGTTCCTGGCGGACGATGATCGTCCGGATGTCCGCCTCGGCGGCGGCCTCGATGATCGGGTTGACCGGATACCCGATGAGGAACTTCACGCCTTCTCGCTTGAGGATCTCCGCAACGGCCGCCGCTGCCTTCATGAGCGCGTCTCCTGGGATCGAATTGCCCGCGCCGCGGCGCGGGATCGGCTTATCCTACGCCAGACCCGACACACGGGGGAGGGGAACGTCGTCCATGACCCGGGACGAGCTGAAGCAGCGTGTCAGCGAGACGATCGAGCGCCACGCCGACGAGATCGTCGGTATCGGAGAGGCCATCCGGCGTCATCCGGAGCTCGGCTTCAAGGAGCGGAGGACCGCGGCGCTGGTGGAGGAGAAATTTCGCCGGATCGGCCTCGCCCCGCGGACAGGCCTCGCGATCACCGGAGTGCGGGCCGACGCCGCCGGCGGCGCCGGGGCCGGGCCCACGTTCGCGCTCATGGGCGAGCTCGACGCGCTCGTGGTCGCCGGCCACCCGGAGGCGGATCGGTCCACCGGCGCGGTCCACGCGTGCGGCCACAACGCCCAGATCGCGGGGCTCGTCGGCGCAGCGATCGGCCTCGTCGAGGCCGGCGCGCTGGAGCACCTCGCGGGTCGCGTGACGTTCATGGCCGTGCCCGCCGAGGAGGGGGGCGATCTGGAATGGCGCCTCGGCGAGGCGCGCGCCGGACGGCTCGAGTTCCTCGGCGGAAAGTGCGAGCTCCTGCGCCTCGGGCATCTGGACGACGTCGACATGGCGATGATGATCCACACCACGCCGCGAGCCGAGGACGGCCCGGCGTGCGTGCCCGGATCGAACAACGGACGGTTCGGCAAGACCGCGCGCTTCGTGGGCCGCGCGGCGCACGCGGGCGGCGCGCCGCACGCGGGGATCAACGCGCTCTACGCGGCGCAGATCGCGCTCGCCGCGATCAACGCGCAGCGCGAGACCTTTCGCGATGAGGACACGATCCGCGTGCACCCCATCCTGACCCACGGTGGCTCGCAGGTGAACGTCATCCCGGGCGAGGCGCGGCTCGAGACCTACGTGCGCGGGCGGACCCTCGAAGGGATCCGCGACGCCAACATGAAGGTCGACCGTGCGCTGAGGGCGGGCGCCCTGGCCCTCGGCGCCAGCGTCGAGATCGAGACCCTGCCGGGCTACCTGCCGCTGCGCACGGACGCCACGCTGGCGCGCATGTTCAAACAGAACGCCGACTCCATCTTCGGTCCCGGCGCCTGCGGCGAGGCGGGGCACCGGGCGGGCTCCACGGACATGGGTGACCTGAGCCAGGTGATCCCGGTGGTTCATCCGTACATGGGCGGCGCGCGCGGTACCGGCCACTCCGCCGACTACGAGATCGTCGACAAGCATCTTGCTTACGTGATGCCGGCGCGGGCCATGGCCGCGATGGTCGTCGACCTGCTCTGGGACAGGGCCGCGGGCGCCGGCGAGGTCATCGCGGGGGCCCTGCCGGGAATGACGCGGCAGAGCTACGTCGACTTCCAGCGGAGCGTGCGCCGCCGCGAGGTGTTTCAGGGCGGCGCGTGAGCCGCGCGCCACGTCCAGCGCGAGGTCGAAGTTGCGTCCCTCGGCGGGCGCCCGTAAAATGAACGGCGGTTCAGTCAGACCTCATGCGCGATCCCGACAAGCCGCAACAGATCATCGACGCCGCGATTCGCGTCTTCGCGCGTAACGGCTACTACAACTCGCGCGTCTCGGACATCGCGCGCGAGGCCGGCATCGCGAGCGGCACGATCTACCTCTACTTCAAGACCAAGGACGAGATCCTCGTCACGCTCTTCCGCGAGAAGATGGCGGAGTGGGTCGCCTCGGTCCGTCGCGAGGTCGCCGCCGAGCGCGATCCGCTGGCGAAGATCCGGAAGATCGTGGCGCTGCACTTCAAGGTGCTCGAGGACAATCCCGAGCTCGCGGAAGTCGTCCAGGTCGAGCTGCGTCAGGGGCAGAAATTCTTCCGCGGGGCGTCGGCGCACGAAGTATCCGCCTACTTCACCGTGATCAACGACGTGCTCGAGGAGGGCGCCGCCGCCGGGCAGATCCGGCGCGATCTACCGGTGAAGATCGCCACCAAGATGCTGTTCGGGGCGATGGACCAGATGGCGACATCGTGGGTGCTGGGCAAGCGCGCGTATCGGCTCACCGAGGCGGCCGACTCGGTCGCGACCATCTTCCTCCAGGGAGTCTGTGCCCATGGCGTATGAGACCCTCTTGTTCGCGCGCGAGGAGAGCTTCGCGATCGTCACGCTCAACCGTCCTCCGGCCAACGCGATCAGCGAGCCGCTCATGCGAGAGCTGAACGCGGTGCTCAACGCGGTCGAGAGCGACGACTCGGTTCGCGCCGTCATCATCACCGGAGCGGGCGACCGCATCTTCTGCGCGGGCGCCGACCTGGGCTCGGCCTTCTCCGGGGGCGACGTCGACACGTTCATTCGCTTCGGCAACGCCGTCGTGCGGCGGATCGAGCGGTTCCCCAAACCGGTCATCGCCGCCATGAACGGGCACGCGCTGGGCGGGGGCTGCGAGATCGCGATGGCGTGTCACTTCCGCCTCCTGAAGGACACCGCCCGGATGGGCCAGACCGAATCGAACCTCGGCATCACGCCGGGCTTCGGCGGCTCGCAGCGTCTGCCGCGGCTCGTCGGCCGGACCAAGGCGCTCGAGTTCCTCATCCTGGGCACGCAGGTGCCCGCGCCGGAATGCCTGGCCCTCGGCCTCGTCAACCGACTCACCAGGGAAGGCGAGACCCTCAACGAGGCCAGGGCGCTGGCGCGCGAGATCGCCAAGCGGCCGCCGGTCGCCACCCGGCTCATCATCGAGGCGGTCGACGAAGGACTCGAGGCGCCGATCGACAAGGCGATCGACATCGAGGTGCGCGCGTTCCTGAAATCGCTGAAGACGGAGGACGCTTCGGAGGGCATCCAGGCATTCTTCGCCAAGCGCGAGCCGAGCTTCAAGGGGAGATAGGCGCATGGACCTGGGCATCCGGGGCCGCGTCGCGCTCGTCACCGGCGGCGCGCGGAGCCTCGGCAAGGCCGACGCCACGACGCTGGCCGCCGAGGGGTGCCCGATCGCCATCGTCGACCTCGACGGCGACGGCGCCGCCGGAGCCGCCGGCGAGATCGCGGCCGCCGGCGGCCGCGCCCGCGGCTACGCGTGCGACATTCGCGATTCGGCGCAGATCGCGGACGTGGTGGCCCGCATCGAGCGCGACCTCGGACCCGTCGACATCTGCGTGAATAACGCGGGGCTCATCTACACGGTGGGCCAGCTCAAGGACATGAAGGACGAGGACTGGGAGCTCAACCTCGCCGTGAACCTGACGGGAACCTACAAGGTGACGAAGACGGTGTTCCCGGGGATGCGCGAGCGGAAATGGGGACGGATCGTCTGCATGGCCTCGATCGCCGGCCTCATGGGAGGCTTCGGTCAGGCCGCCTACTCGACGAGCAAGATCGGGCTGATCGGCTTCGCCAAGTCGGTCGCCCTCGAGGGTGCCCGGTACAACGTCACGTGCAACGCGATCGCCCCGGGCATCATCGCGCCCAACGCCAAGCTGAGCCCGCTCTACGAGCGGATGGTCAAGCGCGTCGCGATGCAGCGCGAGGGAGAGCCCGAGGACGTGGCGAGCGCGGTCGCGTTCCTGTGCTCCGAGCGCGCCCGGTACATCACGGGCGCGGTGCTGACGGTAACGGGAGGCATGGACCTCTTCACGTTTTGAGCGCCAATCTGAAAAAAGGAGGCAAGCGATGCCGACGGTGAAAGAGACGTTCGAGGCGATGGCGGGCCGGTTCCGGGCCGACAAATCCTCCGGGACGAACGCGGTGATCCAGTACGACGTGAGCGGCGACGGCGGCGGGACGTGGCACGCGGTCATCAAGGACGGAGCGTGCATGGTGAAGCCGGGGGCCGGCACGAGCCCGAACCTGACGCTGCAGATCGCATCGCAGGACTGGCTCGACATGCTCTCCGGCAAGCAGTCCGGCCAGATGCTCTTCATGTCGGGCAAGCTGAAGGTCAAGGGCGACATGGGTCTGGCCATGAAGCTCGCCTCGATGTTCCAGATGTAGCGGAGGCCTGCTGACCATGGGGCAGGAGCGTTTCGCCGACGTCGTCGAGCGATTCACCGGCGTGGGCGCGGGCGAGCCGCCTGCGGAGACGGTCAAGCGGTGGCAGGAGGAGCTGGAGCGCGGCTTCCGCCGCCTCCAGAACTTCCACGGGCTGGTCACGAACCCGGTCGAGCCGAGGACCGGCCAGACGCCGCGCGTCGAGGTCTACAAGCGAAACAAGTCGCGACTCTATCGCTACGAGTCGTCGCGGACGCACCGTATCCCCGTCCTGTTCGTCCCGAATCTCGGCATCAGCCGCCCGTACATCTTCGACCTCCTGCCGGGCGGCAGCTTCGTGGAGCACATGACGCGGCAGGGATTCGATTTCTACATGCTCGACTGGGGCGTCTTCGGTCCGGAAGACAACGACCTGACGGTCGAGGACTGCGTGACCAGGATCCTCCCGCGCATGGCGCGGCGGGTGCTGGAGACGTCCGGGACGGACGCGCTCTCCGTGCTCGGGTACTGCATGGGGGCGCCCATCTCGGCCTCGTTCGTCGCCACGCACCCCGAGGTGCCCGTGCGGAACTTCGTCAACATGGCCGGGCCCATCGACTTCGCGAAGGTGGGGCTGTTCGGGCTCTGGCTCGGCAAGCAGAACTTCAACGTCGACCGCTTCGTCGACACCCTGGGCTCGGTGCCCGCCGATCTGGTCAAGGCGGGCTTCAAGCTCCTCAAGCCCACCATGGACCTCTCGACCAACCTGAATCTCTGGTGGAATCTGTGGAACGACAAGTACGTCGAGGGATTCCAGGCGCTCTC
>QHSM01000122.1 GCA_003221595.1 Candidatus Rokuibacteriota bacterium
CCTGTCCTCACGCTTCCAGTACGGCGACCCGATTACCGCCGAGAAGCTCCGCCAGATCGACGCGGCCGAGGCGTTCGTCCGCTCGCTCGGCTTCCGCCAGTTCCGCGTCCGGCACCACGACCGCGTCGCCCGGCTCGAGATCGCCCACGACGAGCTGGCCAGGCTCTGGGAAGACGGGCGTGGCGAGGCCATCGTGCGACGCCTGCGCGAGCTGGGCTACGTCTACGTCACGCTCGACCTCGCCGGCTTCCAGTCCGGGAGCGCGAACCTTCTGCTCAAGCGCCCCCAGCGAGCGGGCGGTGGATAGAGAAGCGGTCCGGGCGCTCCTCGAAGACCTGCAGGCCGGACGCATCGACGTCGACGGCGCGGTCGGCAAGCTCCGCCGGCTGCCGTACGAGGATCTCCGGTTCGCCAAGGTCGACCATCACCGGGCGCTGCGCGGCGGTGCTCCCGAGGCGGTGTTCTGCCCCGGCAAGACGCCGGCTCAGGTCGTGGCGATCGCGCGGCGCCTGGCCGAGCACCACGGCAACGTCGTGGCCACGCGGGCCGATCAGGCGGTCGCGGCCGCCGTCGCCGAGGCCAACGTGATCGTTGCGGTTGCCGGCATGGAGGGGGCGCTGCCGAGCGTGATCGGCGGGCTCGTCGATCGACCCGTCATCGCGGTGCCGACGAGCATCGGCTACGGGGCTTCGTTCGGCGGCGTGGCGGCGCTTCTGGCGATGCTGAACTCGTGCGCGCCGGGCGTGTCGGTGGTGAACATCGACAACGGGTACGGCGCGGCGCATCAGGCCAGCCAGATCAATCGACTCATTGCAAAGGTTCGCTGACTTCGTGCCGGCGGGGGCCGGGGGGGGCCGGGGGGGGTCTCGGGGGCACGCGGGTTGCGTCCGCTTCCCCTTTGCGGCTGGGCTCCATCTGGGCTCGGCTGCGTCCGGCGACGGTTGGCGGGAACGGGTCCCGAGACCCCTCCCAACACCCCCCGGCCCCCGCCGGCACGAGGATCGAGCACTTCGCCCGGGGCGCTTGGGGGCGCCTGGGCGCTTTGCGCGTATGCGGGGGATCGGAGGAGGTCGACAGGTCCGCTTCGGTGCTGGTGAGTCGGGTAGTTGTACATGCGGGGTTGAGGCGTAAGGCGAAGGCATGAGGGTGGTGTACTTCGATTGTGTGAGCGGGGCGGCGGGGGACATGATCATGGCCTCGCTCCTGGACGCCGGGGTGCCGGTCGCCGCGCTCCGGACGGAGCTCGGCAAGCTGGCGCTGGAGGGGTGGGAGCTTCGGGCGCGTGAGGTCATGAAGGGGGTGTTTCGGGCTACCAAGGTCGATGTCGAGATCGACCGGGGGGCTCATCGGTATCAGCGATCGCTCCGGGACATCCTCGAGATTCTCGAGCGCAGCGCCCTGGCACCGAGCGTGAAAGAGCGGGCGGCGAGAATCTTCACGCGGCTCGCGGATGCCGAGGCGCGCGTGCACGGCACGGACCGCGAGTCGGTGCACTTCCACGAGGTCGGCGCGGTGGACGCGATCGTCGACGTGACCGGCGCCGTCCTCGCGCTGGACCTGGCCGGGGTCCAGGCGGTTCACGTCTCGGCCCTTCCGATCGGCGGTGGCCACGTCGGCGGCGCTCACGGACGCATTCCGGTGCCGGGCCCGGGGACGGCCGAGCTCCTGCGCGGCTTTCCCGTGGTGGACACCGGTGTGCGCGCGGAGCTCGTCACCCCCACGGGCGCGGCCATCCTCACCACGCTCGCCGCGTCGGCCGGCCGGATGCCGTCCCTCACCGTCGACGCCGTCGGCTACGGCGCCGGCACCGTGGATCTGCCGGACACGCCCAACGTCCTGCGCTGCTTTCTCGGCGAGACGACGGCGTCCGAGACGGGCGACGAGACCGTGCTCGAGGTCGAGACCACGATCGACGACATGTCGCCCCAGCTCTACGAGCCCCTGATCGAGCGGCTGTTCGGGGCCGGCGCGCTCGACGTCTATCTGCAGCCCGTGATCATGAAGCGCGGCCGGCCCGGCATCGTCGTCACGGTGCTGTGCGCGCCCGAGCGCGCGGGCGACCTCTCCCGAGCCCTGTTCGAGGAGTCGACGACGATCGGCGTGCGCTGGTCCGAGCGGCGCCGGGCGCGCCTGCAGCGCGAGATGATCGTGCTGACGACGGCCTACGGGGCCATTCCCTTCAAGGTCTCGCGTCTGCAGGGACGGATCGTGACGGTCACGCCCGAGTTCGCCGACGTCGCACGCATCGCCCGCGAGAAGTCCCTGCCGGTGCGGGAGGTCCTCGACCAGGCCCGTGCCGACGGCCGCCGGCTCCTCGCCCCATAGCCGACGACGCCCCGTTGACACGCCGCGGCTGAAGACTTACGCTCTCTCGCGCAGATCGGGGGCGATCCGCTCTCAAACCGCCGAATCCCGGAGGATGAGTCGTGAAACTGCCAGTCAAGATGACGATCAACGGCCAGAGCTACAGCCATGACGTGGAGCCCCGCCTTCTCCTGGTTCACTACATTCGTGAGGCGGTCGGCCTGACCGGGACCCACGTCGGCTGTGACACGAGCCAGTGCGGCGCGTGCACGATCCTCATGGACGGCGACGCCGTCAAGGCCTGCACCTTCTTCGCCGTCCAGGTGGACGGCGCCAACATCATGACCATCGAGGGGCTGGCCAAGGACGGCGAGCTGCACCCGATCCAGATGGGGTTCTGGGAGAAGCACGGGCTGCAGTGCGGGTTCTGCACGCCCGGCATGATCATGTCGGCGTACCAGATGCTCGAGCGCTACCCGAAGCCGACCGAGGCGCAGATTCGCCATCAGCTCGAGGGCAACCTGTGCCGTTGCACCGGCTATCACAACATCGTCAAGGCGATCGAGTGGGCCGCCGAGCACATGCCCGCGAAGCGGTGAGGGGACCCCATGGCAACCGTCGCCGCTGACCGCCTGTTCGGCAAGTCGATCAAGCGACGCGAGGACCCGCGGTTCATCACCGGGCGGGGCCGGTACGTCGACGACCTGAAGCTCCCGGGCATGACGTACGCGGCCTTCGTGCGGAGCCCGCACGCCCACGCTCGCATCCGGAAGATCGACACCGCGGCGGCGGCGCGGCACCCGGGGGTCGTCGCCGTCTTCACCGGCAAGGACATGACCGGCGTCAACTCGCTGCCCTGCGGCTGGGACCTCCGCAAGGCGAAGAACATCCCGGGCGTCGTCCAGGATCTGGCGATAGTGCCGCACATGCCGCTCACGTCGGATGCGGCCCGGCACGTGGGCGACCCGGTGGCCGTCGTGATCGCCGACAGCCAGGAGGCGGCGATCGACGCCGCCGAGAAGGTCCAGGTGGACTGGGAGCCCCTGCCCGCGGTGACCGTCACCGAGCGGGCGGCGCAATCGGGCGCACCCCAGCTCCACGCCGACGCGCCGGGCAACGTGGCCTTCAAGTGGGAGATCGGCGACCGCAATGCCACCGACGCCGCGTTCAAGGGCGCGGCGGTGACCGTGAAGAAGCGCATCGTCAATCAGCGTCTCGTGGCCAATGCCATGGAGCCGCGAGCCTGCGTGGCGCGCTACGAGGACGCGACCGGCGACCTGACGCTCTGGGTGACGTCGCAGAACCCACACGTGCACCGGCTACTCATGTGCGCCTTCGTGCTCGGCATTCCCGAGAACAACGTGCGGGTGATCGCCCCGGACGTCGGGGGCGGCTTCGGCTCCAAGATCTTCCTCTACAACGAGGAAGTGATCTGCTCCTGGGCCTCGCGCCGGCTCAAGCGGCCGGTGCGGTGGACGGCCACGCGCCGCGAGGCGTACCTGACGGACGCGCATGGCCGCGACCACGTGACCGACGCCGAGATCGCGCTCAGCCGTGACGGCAAGATCCTCGGTCTTCGCGTGAAGACCACCGCCAACCTCGGCGCCTACCTCTCGACGTTCGCGCCGGCGGTCCCGACGTTTCTCTACGGCACGCTGCTCAACGGCGTCTACACGATTGGCGCGATCCACTGTGAGGTGACGGGCGTCTTCTCCAACACGACCGCGGTGGATGCCTACCGTGGCGCCGGGCGTCCGGAGGCCTGCTACGCCATCGAGCGTATCGTCGAAGCGGGTGCGCGCGGCCTCGGGATGGACGTCGCGGAGCTGCGCAAGAAGAACTTCATCCCCAAGTTCTCCGGCGCGTATCAGACACACGTCGCCGTCAGCTACGACAGCGGCGACTACGGCGCCGCCTGGGACCGCATGCTCCAGATGCTCGACTACAAGAAGTTCCGCGCCGAGCAGGAAGCCGCGCGCAAGCAGGGCCGACTGCTGGGCATCGGCTTCTCGGCCTACATCGAAGCGTGCTCCATCGCGCCGTCGAAGCTCGTCGGCGCGCTCGGCGCCGGCGCCGGCCTCTACGAGTCGGGCAAGGTCCGTGTGCATCCGACCGGTATGGTCACCGTGTTCACCGGCTCGCACTCGCACGGACAGGGCCACGAGACGACGTTCGCCCAGCTCGTGGCCGACAAGCTCGGCATCCCGATCGAGCAGGTCGACATCGTCCACGGCGACACCGGGTCGGTCGCGTTCGGCATGGGTACCTACGGCAGCCGCTCGGCCTCCGTCGGCGGGACCGCCATCCTCATGTCGCTCAACAAGGTCATCGAGAAGGGCAAGAAGATCGCGGCGCACCTGCTCGAGGCGTCGCCGGGTGACATCGACTTTTCGAGTGGCGAGTTCCGCGTGAAAGGCGCTCCGGGCAAGGCCGTCCCGTTCGGCGCCGTCTCCCTCACCGCGTACGTGCCGCACAACTATCCAGAGGGGCTCGAGCCCGGGCTCGAGGAGACGTCCTTCTACGACCCGTCGAACTTCTGCTTCCCCTTCGGCGCCCACGCCTGCGTCGTCGAGGTCGAGCGGGAAACCGGCAATGTCCGCATCCTCCGCTATCTGGCCGTGGACGACGTCGGCAACGTGATCAACCCGATGATCGTGGACGGGATGGTCCACGGCGGAATTGCCCAGGGCGTCGGCCAGGCACTCTGGGAAGGCGCGGTGTACGACGGCCAGTCCGGCCAGCTCATGACCGGCAGCATGATGGACTACGCGCTGCCGAAGGCCGACATGCTGCCGATGTACGAGACCGACCGGACCGTCACGCCCACGCCGGTCAACCCGATGGGCGTGAAGGGCGCGGGAGAGACCGGGACGATCGCGTCGCCGCCGGCGGTCGTGAACGCCGTGGTGGACGCGCTCGCGCCGCTCGGCGTGGATCACATCGAGGCGATGCCGCTGACAGCCGAGCGTGTGTGGAAAATCATCCAGGGCGCGAAGGGCGCCCGCTAAACCAGGAGAGCGACATGTACCCAGCCGCATTCGAGTACCATGCGCCCACCAGCGTGAAGGAAGCGCTGGGGCTTCTCGGCAAGCTCAAGGACGACGCCAAGCTCCTGGCCGGCGGACACAGCCTGATCCCGATGATGAAGCTGCGACTGGCGCAGCCCAAGCACCTGATCGATCTCCGGAAGGTTGCCGGGCTCACGGGCATCAAGCAGGACGGTAACTCGCTCGCGTTTGGCGCGATGACGACCCACTGGCAGATCGAGTCCTCGGCGCTCGTGAAGTCGAAGCTGGCGGTGCTCTCTGAGGTCGCCTCGATCATCGGCGACCCGGCGGTGAGGAACCGCGGGACGATCGGCGGCTCGCTCGCCCACGCCGACCCCGCGGCGGACTACCCGGCGGCGATGATCGCTCTCGGCGCCGAGATGGTCTGCGAGGGAGCGAAGGGACGGCGCACCGTGAAGGTGGACGA
>QHSM01000123.1 GCA_003221595.1 Candidatus Rokuibacteriota bacterium
CGCCCTCGAGAAGCGCCGCCGCGACGTCATCCTGGTCACCAAGTGCGGCGTGAAGCCGCCGCCGCCCGGCCAGCTCGGGCCGCTGCGCGACTCGAGCCGGGCCAACATCCTGCGCGAGCTCGACGCGAGCCTGAAGCGTCTGCGCACCGACTGGGTCGACGTCCTTCTCGTTCACTGGCCGGACGCCTCCACGGCGTTCGAGGAGACGATGCGCGGGCTCGAGGAGGTGGTCACCTCCGGGCGCGTCCGCTTCGTCGGCGTGTCGAACTTCACCGGCGCGATGATGGCCGAGTGCATCCGCACACGGCGCATCGACGTCTCGCAGGTGGGCTACCACATGTTCGACCGGCGCCAGGAGGGGGAGACGTTTCCGACCTGCCTCACCCACGGCATCGGCGTCATGGGCTACGGCTCGCTCGGTCACGGCCTGCTCACCGGCGCCTTCACGGCCACGACGAGCTTCGGTGACCCGGCCCGCGACTGGCGTGGCAACGGCGTGGCGTTCGGCCAGCCGATCTTCCGGGGCGACAACTTCAAGACCAACATCGGCGTGGTGGAGCGGCTCCACCAGGAGATCGCCCTCCCGCGCGGGGTTCCGCTGAGCCAGATCGCGCTCGCCTGGGTGCTCGGTCACCCGGCGATCAGCACCGCGCTGGTCGGGGCGCGCACGCCCGCGGAGGTGGACGCGAACGACGCGGGCACCGAGCTGGATCTCACGGGGGAGGAGCGGGCGAAGATCGACGCCATCCTCACCGGCGCGGCCGGTCGGGTGCGCGAGTTCACCCCGTTGCGACCGGCCATGGAACCGTGGGGCGCCGAGATTCCGGCGGGCGGATCGGCCTGAGGCGAGCCCGTGCGGATCGGGGTCTCGCTGCTCAACAACCAGGGAATCGAGAACGTCCACGCCCTCGTCGACCTCGCGAGCCGCGCCGACGAGCTCGGCTTCGACTCCGTCTGGGTCCACGATCACGTCTTCAACGTGGGTCACGTGTTCGATCGGATCGGCGGCCGTCCGTACTACGAGCCGATGACCTTCCTGAGCTTCGTGGCGGCGAGAACCCGGCGGGTACGCCTGGGAACCTCGGTGCTCGTGCTGCCGTACCACAATCCCATCAGGCTCGCGAAGGCGGCGGCGACGCTCGACGTCCTGTGCGGCGGGCGCCTCGTCATGGGCGTGGGCGTGGGCTTGATCGAGAAGGAAATGCAGGCGATGGGCACGCCGTTCGCCGAGCGGGGCGCCTTCACCGACGAGGCGATCGCGGTGATGCGCGCGCTCTGGTCCGCGGAGGAGCCGCGTTTCGCGGGCAAGTACTACCGCTTCGAGGGGATGAAGTTCTCGCCGAGGCCCTTGCAGACACCGTCCATTCCCCTGGTGATCGGCGGCGTCAGCCGCGCGGCCATCCGGCGCGCGGCGCGGCTGGGTGACGGCTGGCAGCCGCTCGGCCTGTCCCCCGAGGCGCTCGGACAGGGGATCGCGGCGCTCCGCGACGAGGCGCGCGCGTGCGGCCGCGACGGCTCGAAGATCCCCGTCTCGATCGCGATGACGCTCGCGACCGCGCGCGCGGGCCGCTACGCGCTCGGCACGGCGCCGTCCGAGATCGTCAAGAACGCCAGAGCCTACGCGGACGTCGGTGTCGAGACGCTGATCGTCTCCGCCGGCACGAGCGATCCGGGCGAGGCCCGGGCCGCCCTGGAGATGGTCGGGCGCGAGGTGCTCCCGGCGTTTCGGTCCTAGTCGACCCGGTCCTTGATCATTGTGCCAGCGCCCCGCCGTCGATGACCATCTCGCTCCCGCTCACGTACGACGAGTCGTCGGAGGCGAGGTAGAGCACGAGCGTCACGACCTCGTCCACGGTTCCCAGACGCCCGAGCGGGACGCGCTCGATTCGCTTCTGGAGCACGGCGGGGTCCGGCATGGCGCTGTGGATCATGTCCGTGTCGACCGGGCCGGGGTGCACGGAGTTGCAGCGGATCCGGTCCTTGGCGTGCTGGCTGGCCGTCACCTTCGTGAAGATCCGGATGGCGCCCTTGCTGGCCGCATACGCCGGCTCCTGGTGGAGCGACTGGCCGATGCCGGCCACCGAGGAGATGTTGACGATGGAGCCGCCGCCGGCCTGGCGCATCGCGGGGATGGCGTACTTGGTGCCCAGGAACACGCCCTTGGCGTTCACCGCCATCACGCGGTCCCACTCGGCGGCCGTCCGGTCTTCGATCGCCACCCGCGGGATGACGATCCCGGCGTTGTTGACCAGGATGTCGAGCCGGCCGTAGCGCCCGGTCGCGAGCTTCACGGCGTTCTGCCAGTCCACCTCGCTCGTGACGTCGAGGTGAACGTACGCGGCCTCGCCGCCCTCGGCGCGGATGGCCGTCTCCACCTTCTTGCCCTCGGCGTCCAGGATGTCGCCGAAGACCACCTTCGCGCCCTCGCGCGCGAACGTCCGCGCCTCCGCGGCGCCCTGGCCCTTCGCGCCACCGCTGATCAGCGCGACTTTTCCGTCGAGCTTCCCCATGTCGGTCTCCCTCTGTCGCGCGCCGGCGGCGAGCGCCGTCGCGCGGATCTCAGCGCGCGGGCGCCGGGTGCGTGGCGACCCAGTGCCGGGCGATGTCGATGCGGCGGGTGAACCACACACCCTGATGCGTCGCCATGTAGTCGAGCACGCGCTCGAGGCCCGCCGCCCGCGACGGATGCCCGGTGAGGCGCAGGTGGAGCCCGAGCGACATCATCCGGGGCTGCGTCCGGCCCTCGCGGTAGAGCACGTCGAAGCCGTCCTTCACGAACGTGAAATAGTCGTCGGCCGTGAAGAAGCCGCCGCGTCCGAACTTCGAATCGTTCGGCGTGAGGCTGTACGGCACCACCAGGTGGGCGCGCCCGTTCATCCGGACCCAGTACGGCAGTTCGTCGTTGTAGGCGTCCGAATCGTAGAGGAAGCCGCCCTCCTCGACGAGCAACCGCCGGGTGTTCACGCTGGGCCCGGAGCGGCAGTACCAGCCGAGCGGCCGCTCGCCGATGGTCTTCGTCAGCGACTCGACGGCCATCCGGATGTGCGCGCGCTCCTGCTCCTCGGTGAGCTCCCAGTGCTTGATCCACCGCCAGCCGTGCGAGCAGACGTCGAACCCCGACTCGCGAATAGCGGCGGCGACCGCCGGGTTGCGCTCGAGGGCGAGCGCGCAGCCGAACACGGTCAGGGGCAGCCCGCGCTCCTTGAAGATGCGCAGCACGCGCCAGATGCCGACGCGGCTGCCGTACTCGAACAGTCCCTCGGCCGCCAGATCGCGGCCCTGGACGCCGGAGTCGGCGCCGCCGGCCTCGGTCAAGGTCGCCTCGGAAAAGCCGTCGTCGTGGACGTTGTACTCGGAGCCTTCCTCGTAGTTGATGACGAAGTTCACGGCGATCCGGGCGTCGCCCGGCCAGTGCGGATGCGGCGGGTTGCCGCCATAGCCGATGAGGTCACGCGGGTAGGGGGTGGACATTGGCGAGATTCTAGAACATCTTGGCCGCAGTGTGCGCTGCAGGCCGTCGCGGGGCTGGGGCCCCGCCGGCCGAGGCGCGCTTCAGGTAGTCTGCGCTGCAGGCCGTCGCGGGGCTAGGGCCCCGCCGGCCGAGGCGCGCTTCAATCGAGGAGGGCAGCCGATGGTCCCGGCCCTGATCCTGTCGTCCGATTCGCACGTGTTCGAGCCGCCCGATCTGTGGACGACCCGCATCGACGCGGCCTTTCGCGATCGCGCGCCCCGCATGCAGCGCATCGACGGCGCCGACCAGCTCGTGGTCGAGGCGGACCAGGTCATCTCCGGCATCGGCCTCATCTCCAACGCCGGCGCTCGCTTCGAGTCGCCCGAGACCATTTCCGGCGAGGGCCGGTTCGAGGACGTGCCCCGGGGAGGGTACGATCCCGAGCAGCACCTCGCGGACATGCGGCTCGACGGGGTGGCCGGTGAGGTGCTGTACCCGTCGCAGGGGCTCTTCTACTTCAGGGTGGCCGACACGCCGTTGATGTCGGCGATCTTCCGCGCCTACAACGACTGGCTCGCGGAGTTCTGTCGCCGCGATCCGAGCCGACTCAAGGGCATCGCCATGATCAACCTGGACGATGTCGGGGACGGCATCCGCGAGCTCGAGCGGGCCGCCCGGCTCGGCCTCGCCGGCGCGATGATCACGGAATATCCGCTCGAGCACCGGCGCTACGACCAGCCCGAGTACGAGCCGTTCTGGGCCGCGGCGGCGTCGCTCGGCATGCCGCTCAGCCTGCACACCGCCACGCGACGGCAGGGCAAGATCCGTGGGGCGGGGGAGAAGACGCTGCGCGACGCGAGCAGCCGGTCGACCAAGGCGTTCTATCCGGCGCTCTCGCTCTGCGACATGATCTTTTCGGGAGTCTTCGAGCGCCATCCCGCCCTGACGCTCGCCATCGTGGAGTTCGAGCTGTCGTGGGCTCCCAACATCCTCGCCGCGATGGACTACACCTATCGCGAGCGCCACGGTGAGGCGATCTACCGGTTCAAGGACGGCATGCGCCCGAGCGACTTCTTCCATCGCAACGTCGTGCTGAGCTTCCAGGAGGACGCGGTCGGCATCCGTCTGCGGGACGTCATCGGCGTGGACAACATGATGTGGGGCTCCGACTACCCGCACAGCGAGTCCACGTTCCCGCGGTCGCGCAAGATCCTGGAGGAGATCCTCGCCGGCGTGCCCGACGACGAGGGTGTGAAGATCGCCGGCATCAACACCGCGCGCGTCTATCGCTTCGACGTGGCGCGGCTGGCGCGGAACGACGCCCATGCTTGAGGAGCCGACCTCCCTGCGGATCGACGACCCGGGCGTGCGGGCGCTCTTCACCGAGGCCGCGCGCTTTCAGTCGTGGCTCGACGTCGAGGCGGCGCTGGCCCAGGCTCAGGCCGAGCTCGGCATCATCCCGGAGCCCGCGGCGCGGGAGATCGTCAAGAAGGCGCACCTGAAATACCTGGATCTCGAGGCGGTGCGCGCGGGGCTCGCGAAGACCGGCCATCCGATCGTTCCGCTCGTCTGGGCGCTGGACCACGCCTGCGAGGGCGACGCCGGCGGCTACGTGCACTGGGGCGCCACGACCCAGAACATCACGCAGACCGGCTTGCTCCTCCAGGTGCGCCGGGCCCACCAGATCTTCCTGCGCCAGCTCGGGGCGATCCTCAGCACGCTCGCGGACCTGGCGGAACGGACCAAGGACGATCTGCTGCCCGGCCGCACGCACGGCCAGCACGCGGTCCCCGCGACGTTCGGCTTCAAGGTGGCGGTCTGGATTGACGAGCTCTGCCGTCACGTCGAGCGGCTGCGCGCCGCGGAAGGGCGGGTGTTCGTCGCGATGCTCGGCGGCGGCGCCGGCACGCTCGCGTCGCTCGGCGAGCCCGGGCTCGCCACGCAGGAGAAGATGGCGGCCCGCCTGGGGATGCGGCCGATGAGCATGCCGGCGCGCACCATCGGCGACCACCAGGCCGAGTACGTCACGCTGCTGGGTCTGCTCGCGGCCACCGCCGGCAAGATCGGGCGCGAGATCTACACCCTGATGAAGCAGGAGTTCGGCGAGGTCGAGGAGCCGGTCCCGCCGGGCACGGTGGGCAGCAGCACCATGCCGCAGAAGCGCAATCCGAAGCTGTCCCAGGACATCATCGCCGCCGCCGCGCAGATCCGCGCGCTGGTGCCGCTCGCCCTGGACGCCATGCACACCGAGCACGAGGCCGACCGCACCACCAGCATCATGATGGGCCGCGCCCTCACCCAGGGCTGCGAGCTCACCGGCGACATGCTCGAGCGCCTGATCGTCCTGTTCCGCGGGCTTCAGGTGTTCCCGGCGCGCATGCGCGAGAACCTCGACCTCTCCGGCGGCCTGATCATGGCCGAGGCGCTGATGCTCGAGCTGGGCAAGCAGATCGGCCGCCAGCGAGCGCACGACGCGGTGTACGACGCGGCGCAGGGCTCGGTGACGCAGTCACGCCCCTTCCGCGAGATGCTGGCCGCGGCGCCGCGACGGCGCGCAAGGTCGCCGCCAGCCTTCCGCGCAGCGCATCCTAGCTTCGCCGCTAGTGCGCCTTGAGCTTCACGTCCTCGTAGGGGCCGGAGAACGGGAATCCGGTGATGAGCCCCAGGCCCGATTCCTCCAGCCGAGGCCCGTAGCCGCCCATGGCCGCGAACTGGTAGATCGGCGCGAACATCGCCTTCTCGTACACGAGCTGCTGGATGCGGTGCAGCATCACCTCGCGGCGCTTCTTATCGAGCTCGGCGGCCTGCTCGCGGAAGAGCCCGTCGATGTCGGGATAGCTGCCGTACACGTAGGCGCCGCCCCCGGCCACGAACGCCTCGAGCCGAGTCGGCGCGTTGCCGAACGCGGCGCTCGCGCTGAGCACGAGGTTCTTGAACGTCTTCTCGACCTGGCCCTTGTTGTACGCGGCCCGCTCGAGCGCTCGGAGCTTCACCCGGATGCCGGCGGCCTGCAGGTCGTTGGCCACCGGCTCGGCGATGCCGGAGTGCACGGCGTCGCAGGTGATGTAGGTCATGCGCGAGAATCCGAGCGTCTCGGCCTGATTGATCGCCTGACGGTCGATCGCGTAGTTGGCCGCGAGCCGGACGCGGCGGTCGTGCCACGGCGATTTCGGATCCCACTGGTCGACGAAATAGACCCAGTACGAATTGTTGGCGAGCGAGGGCTTGAGCGTGAGCCCCGGCGTGCGCCTGAGCTCCTCGCCGATGGAGGCCGTCATCCAGTAGCTCACGTCGACCTCGCCGCGCTTGAGCGCGGCGAACCGGGTGGCCGGATCCGGAATGGTTCTGAAGACCAGCCGCTTCACCGGGGGCGTCTTGCGCCAGTACCGGTCGACCGCCTCCAGCACGAGCTCCACGCCCGGCGTGAACGAGACGAAGCGGTAGGGACCCGCGCCGATCGGCGCCTTCTTGAACCCGTCGTCGCCGACCTTCTCGACGTACTTCTTGGGCACGATCCAGCCGGCGCCGGTCGCGCTCGAGTAGAAGGTGAGGAAGTCGGGCCACGGAGCCTTGAGGCGGAAGCGAACGCGGTTCGGCGCGGGAGTCTCGACGGCCGCCACCCGATCCTTGAACGCCTTGCTCGCGGCGCCCCGATAGCGCTCGAACGAGAACTTGACGTCCTCCGAGGTGACCGGATCGCCGTTGTGGAATCGGACGTCCTTGCGGATCAGGAACTCGTGCGCGAGCCCGTCGGCCGAGACGGTCCACGACTCGGCCAGGCTGGGCGCCAGGGGATTGCCCGGCAGGGGCTTCACCATCGCGTCATGCAGCGCGTACATGACCATGAACGGCGTGACGATTCCCGTGGTCTCCGCGGGATCGAACCAGGTGGGCGCCAGCGAGATGTGAATCCCCCACGTCACCTGACCTTCCGGAGCCGCCACGACCGGAGACACGCGGCCGGCCAGGATGACCAGAACGAACACCGCCGTCGAAATGCCGCGGACTCTTCCCACGTGAGCCTCCTCACGCACCTCTATTTGCACGCCCAGGAGTTGCCCATCGCACACAGATACTTGTCGAGATTCTGACCGCATTTGAGGTCGTGCGGGGTGTAGAAGAGATCGGGAACCGAGCGCCGGGCACGGGCTCCATGTCGCGGGCCGCTAGTGCGGGAGGCCCAGGACGATCTGGGAGTTGTGATGGAGGATCCGGTCCACGTCCGCGCCCGGCAGCATCGATTCGCTCAGGTAGAAGAAGTTCTGGCGGTACGTCTCGAACGCGAGCAGGACCGGATAGTCGCTCCCCGCCACGAGGTGGTCGGCGCCGAACGCCTTCCAGGCACAGAGCAGGGCGGCCTGCGAGCCGTGGCCGACGATGTCGTAGAAGAAGCGGCGGGCCGTCACGCTCGGGCGCTCCGGCAGGTTCGGGTGCTGGCGGGGCGCCTGGTTGTCGAGCCGCTCGAGCAGCATGGGGATGATGCCGCCGAGATGCGGGACGACGTACTTGATGTGCGGGAAGCGCTCGGGCACCCGCCGGGCGATCAGGTGCAGGACGATGGCGGCGTCCTCGAGCGACGCGCCGACCGACACCGTGAATCTGTAGTCGTTGATCATCGGCGAGCAGATGCCGTTCTGGATCGGATGGTAGTTCAGCACGGTCCGGCGCCGGTTCATCTCCTGGTAGAGCGGCTCGAACGCCGCTTCGGCCGTCGAGCGATCGAAGCAGGAGCAGGTCATCGACACGCCGAGCATGCCGAGCTGGTCCAGCCCGCGCTCCATCTCGCGCAGCGAGGCGTCGATGTGCGGCAGCGGCAGCGAGACGACCGCGTTGAACCGCCCGGGGTATTTCTGGGCGAGCTCGGCGTACGTGTCGTTGATGAGCCGCGCCGCCGCGACCGCGTCGGATTCCTTCTCGGCGTACGGTGGGCTCGCGGCCGGGGAGAGCACCTGCATCTGCACCTCGGCCTCGTCCATCTGCTGCAGGCGCGCCGCGATCCCCGCGGGGTCGTCGCGCCGGAGCTGCCCCGCGGTCAGCGCCCGGGCCGCCTCCGGCACGCTGCGGCCGCCGATGCTCATGAGCCGGTCGATGTACTCCTTGCCGAAGTAGTGGGCGTGGATGTCGACGATCATCGCTGGGCCTCCCTGTCTAGATCGCGGTGTAGCCGCCG
>QHSM01000124.1 GCA_003221595.1 Candidatus Rokuibacteriota bacterium
GAGCGCGCGCTTCTCGGCGATGTCGAGCCGGCGGACGAGATCGACGGGCAGGTCGGCGCGCAGGAGCGCCCCCGTGGCTTCGGCGACGAGGTCGGCGCGGAAGAACGAGCCGAGGAACGCGAGGGCCTCCACGCGCATTCGCACGGCATTCGGCGAAGCGGGGGAAGCCTCCTGGACCACGATGTCCTCCGGACGGATGGCCAGCGTGACCTCGGTGCCGGGCGCCCAGCCGTCGGCGTCGCAGGCGAGCTCGATCGCGCCGAGGCGCACGAGGTCGGCGCCGACGACGGTGGCGGCGACGAAGTTCATCACGCCGATGAAGTCGGCCACGAACGGGGAGGCCGGCTCGCGGTAGATCTCGAGCGGCGTGCCGACCTGCTCGATGGCGCCGCCCCGCATCACCACGATGCGGTCCGCCATGGTGAGCGCCTCTTCCTGGTCGTGCGTCACCATGATCGTCGTCACGCCGAGGCGCCGCTGGAGCTCTCTGACCTCGTGGCGCAGGTGCACGCGCACCTTGGCGTCGAGGGCCGACAGCGGCTCGTCGAGCAGCAGGAGGCCGGGCGCGGTCGCGAGCGCGCGCGCGAGGGCCACGCGCTGCTGCTGGCCGCCCGAGAGCTGCGCCGGGTACTTCCGACCGTGCTCGCCCAGGCCGACCATCTCGAGCAGCTCGCGCACGCGCCCGGCCACCTCCACGCGCCGGCCCCGCGCGTGCGGGAGGCCGTAGGCGACGTTCTGGGCGCCGGTCAGGTTGGGGAAGAGCGCGTAGGACTGGAACACGATGCCGAAGTCGCGCCGGCTCGGCGGCAGCGCCGAGATGTCGCGGCCGCCCTGCTCGATGCGCCCCGTCGTCTGGATGTCGAGGCCGGCGATGGCGCGCAGGAGCGTCGTCTTGCCACAGCCCGACGGGCCCAGGAAGCAGACGAACTCGCCCTCGGCGATCTCGAGCGAGATGTCGGCGAGCGCGGTGAAGGCGCCGAACTTCTTGGTCAGGCGCTGGATGCGGAGGTAGGGCAGCGTCGGCGTCGGCTATTTCTTTGGTTCGGACTTCGCGTTGTAGCGCTCCTGCCACTTGTCCAGGATCGCCTTGCGATTCTTCGCCGCCCACTCGAAGTCGTTCTTGATCATGTGCTCCATCATGTTCCCGGGCAGGTTCTCGATCGGCTGCGACAGCCTGGTGATGGCGACGACCGCGTAGCCCTCGCTGTAGAGCTTCATCGCCTTCTCGCCGACCGACCAGTCGACCAGCGTCTTCACCGCGTCGAGATTCCTCGTGCCCTTCACGATGGCCGTCGTCTCCATGTCCCAGCCGGACTTCTCGGACGGAAAGACGAGATCGATCGGCGCGCCCTGCTTCTTCACCCGGGCGCCGCGGAACTCGAACGAGATGCCGACGGGGTATTCGCCCGCCCCCGCCATCGTGCACGGCTTGGAGCCGGAGTGGGTGTAGACGCCCATGTTCTGGTGGAGCGCGTCCATGTACTTCCAGCCCTCCACCTCGCCGAAGCCCTGCAGCCACGCGGAGACCTGTAGGAAGCCGGTGCCGGACGAGGCCGGGTTCGGCATGACGATCGTGCCCTTGTAGACCGGCTTCGTCAGGTCGTGCCACGAAGTGGGCCTGGGCAGGTTCTTCTTCTGCGCCTCCACCGTGTTGAAGCAGATGACGGCGACGTAGGCGTCCATGCCGACCCAGGCGGGCGGGTTTTCTCGATCGCGGAACGCCGCGTCGAGCTTCTCGAGACCCTTTGGCGCGTACGGCTGGAGCATCCCCTCGAGCTTGAGCACCATGAGGCTGGTCGCCGAGAGACCCCACACCACGTCGGCCTGCGGGTTCGCCTTCTCGGCGAGGAGCTTGGCGGTGATGACGCCGGTCGAGTCGCGCACCCACTTGATCTCGATGTCCGGATGATCCTCGTTGAAGCGGGCGGCGTACTTCTTGAGATCGTCGGCCTCGATGGCCGTGTAGACCGTCAGCGTCGCCTTCGCGGCTCTGACGCTCGACGCCGCCAGCCCGACTGCTGCCGAGACGATCGCACCGCAGAGCAGCAGCCTCACGATCGACCGCTTCGCCATGGGATCCTCCTTCGCTCTCGTGCGGCCGCGATTCTAGCCCGGATCATTTTCCTACGCACTCTCGGCCGCTGGTGGCGCCGGGGTCGCGACTCGGGCGTCTCCGGGGGCTTGCCCGGCTCGTCCTCACACGAGGCGGTCGCGGAGGCGGGAGCTGATGGCGTCGATCAGCATCACCATGGCGACCGTGACGAGGAGCACGGTGGAGGCGGCGGGGTAGTCGATCATCCGGAGATAGGTCTGCAGGTAGAAGCCGATGCCGCCGGCGCCGACGAAGCCCAGCACGGTGGCCGCGCGGATGTTGGTCTCGAGCCGGTAAAGGACGTAGGAGAGGAAGAGCGGGAGGACCTGAGGCAGCACGCCGAAGCGCAGGATCTGGAGCGGAGTCGCGCCGGCGGCGGTGATGGCGTCGACCGGACCCGGATCGATGCCCTCCACCGCCTCCCCGTAGAGCTTGGCGAGCGACGTGGTCGTGTAGGCCACGACCGCGAGGACGCCCGGGAAGGGCCCGAGCCCGACCGCCGCCACGAAGACCAGGGCGTAGACGAGCGTGTCCACGCTCCGGAAGAAGTTGAGCACGGCCCGCGCCGGATAGAAGAAGGAGCGCGGCGCCACGTTGCGGGCGGACAGGAAGCCGAGCGGCAGCGCCAGCACGGCGGCCGTCGCGGTGCCGAGCAGCGCGATCTCGACGGTGGTCACCGCCCCCTGGAGGGCGGCCGGGAGCACGCGCAGGTCCGGCGGCAGCATGCGCCGGAAGAAATCGAGCATCCACGGCACGCCGCGGGCCAGACGCACGGGATCGGCGCCGGTGTCCCAGACGAGCCACGCGAAGACGGCGAGCGCGACGAAGACGGCGGCGCGGGTCATGGTAGCGGGGTCCGTGAGGCCGGCTTGGACCGAGGGTGGCCTGAGACAGGCGCGACCCGGCTCCGCACGCCCGCATCCCCCGAAGGAAGATTCATTCTCCGTAAATCTCACGAACAACGCTCGGCGTCACCGACGCCGGCGGTCCGTCGAACGCGACGCGGCCGCGGCGAAAGCCGACGATGCGCGAGGCGTACGCCAGCGCGGTCTCGAGCTGGTGCTGACTCACCACGAGCGTGAGCCCGTGCTCCTGGTTGATCGTCCGGAGAATGTCCATGATGCTGCTGGTCAGCGCGGGATCGAGGCTCGCGGTGGGCTCGTCGGCCAGGATGACCGCGGGCCGCTGCGCCAGCGCCCGCGCGATCGCGACCCGTTGCTGCTCGCCGCCGGAGAGGGTGTCGGCGCGGCGATCCGCGAGGTGGGCGAGCCCGACCTGCGCCAGGCACGCCCGCGCCAGCTCGCGGTCGGCCGCCGGAAAGCGCCCGAGGACGCTCGCGACGGGCCGGACGTAGCCGAGGCGTCCGGCGAGAACGTTCTCGATGACCGGGGCGCGCTTCACGAGATTGAACTGCTGGAAGACCATGCCGATCTGCCGGCGGATCTCGCGAAGCTCGACGGCGCCGGCGCCGGTGACGAGGCGGCCGGCCACGCGGACCGAGCCGGCGGTCGGCTCGACGAGGCGGTTGAGGGCGCGGAGGAACGTGGTCTTGCCGGCGCCGCTCCGTCCCAGGACGACGACGAACTCACCCTGGCGAACGGCGAGGTCGACCTGGTGCAGCGCGACCGTCGCGGGCGGCCGGACGACGCGGAGCCCCAAGACCTCGATCATGGCGGCGGCAGGGGTCTCAGCGGGGCCGAACGCCGAGCAGCTCGATCGCCGCGCGCACCGGGTCGTAGTCGCGGTCGTCGGCGGGAGCGAACCCGTCGATCTCGTAGAGGCGCTTGAGCAACGCCGCGTGCGCCGGCGCGCGGATCTGCAGGAGCGCCTCCCGCACCTTCGCGAAGATCGTCGGATCCAGCCCGCCTCGTGCCGCGATGCCCGCCTCCGGGATCGGCGGGGTCTCCGCCACGTAGACGATCCGCTCGCGCTCCGCCGGATCGGTGAGGTACTGCTCGCGCGCCATGTCGAACGAGGCGAGCGAGTCGACGTGGCCGTTCAGGAGGGCGCGCATGCCGGCGTCGTGCGAGCCGGCGAAGACGACCTCGCGGAAGAACGTCTTCGGATCGCGGTTCTTCACGAGGCCGCGCTCGATCAGGAGCACCATCGGGTAGATGTAGCCCGAGGAGCTGGCCGGATCGATGAACGCGATCGTCTTGCCGCGCAGCTCCTCCAGCGCCGTGATGCCCGAGCCCTTGCGCACGTAGATGCGCGAGGTGAACGAGCTCTTGCCGTGCCAGAGGTTCCTGGCGACGATCACCGCCTTGGCTTCGCGGCTGGCCAGGACGTAGCCGCCCGGGTGCACGAACGCGAGGTCCGCCGTCCGGTTCCGGAGCGCCTCGATCACCGCGGCGTAGTCGGAGGCGACCGTCACCCGGACCGGCATGCCGATGAGCCCCGCCAGCACCTTGCCGAACTCCTCGCCGGTCGCCAGGAGGTCGGTCGGCTTCTGCGAGGGCGTGAGAACCAGGTGCAGTCCGTCGGCCGCGGAGCCCGCGCGCGGGGGTCCCAGGACGAGCGCGAGCGCCCACAGCGCGAGGAGTGTGCGGGCGATCATCGGCGGTGAGTGTACCATCCAGGGTGAGGCCATGAGCGCTCTCCGCCCCGCCTTCCTCTGGGCGTTGATGGTCGTCGCCGCGGCCGCCGGCGGCGTCTACCTGACGGACCAGCTGTTCATCGCCCCGGGCCGCGTGCTGCAGCAGCAGCTGGCCGAGCGCGACGCCCAGATCCGCGTCCTGACCGAGCGGAACCAGGCTCTGGAAGCGGCCGTCAGGCTACTCCGGCATACAGAGCGGCGCGCCCGGCTCGTGGTCCTGGATCAGGCGGTCGTCCCCGGCGGACATCCCCGGACGCGCGTACGGTTCACCGAGCTCGACGGCCAGGGCGATCCGGTCGGCGAGCCACGCGAGCTCGTGCTCGAGGGCGACGAGGTCTACGTCGACGCGCTGGTCATCAAGTTCGACGATACGTCGGTGATGGGCGGCGACGCGCTCAAGGGCAAGGCGCTCCTGCTCTTCCGGCGCATCTTCACCGATCGGCGCCGGCCCGCCGAGGGCGACGTGCTGGACCGCGAGGGCCAGATGCCGCAGACCTACGCCGCCGAGCGGGCGCCGACCGCGTTCGAGCGCGAGCTGTGGGCGCGCTTCTGGGAGCTGGCCAACGATCCCGAGGAAGCGCGCAAGCGCGGCGTCCGGGCGCTGCACGGCGAGGCGGTCTCCACCCGGCTTCGCAAGGATCGCATCTACACCATCACCCTTCGCTCGACGGGCGAGCTGACGATCCAGCCCACCCGCTAGCCGCGTTGACAAGCTCGTCCGGCGTGTGATGATGTGCGCCAGCGAGTTCCCGCACGGAAGGAGCCGCACGATCCCGTCTCGATGAGCTCACACACCGCTGAAGTCGTCATCTGCGGCGCCGGCATCGCCGGCATCGCCGCCGCATACCATCTGGCGGTGCGCCGCGGCGTCCGGGGAATCGTCCTGGTCGACGAGCGCCCGCCGCTCTCGCTCACCAGCGACAAGTCGACCGAGTGCTACCGGAACTGGTGGCCGGGCCCCGGCGACGACATGGTCGCGCTCATGAACCGCAGCATCGATCTCCTGGAAGAGCTGGCGCGCGAGAGCGGCAACGCGTTCAGGATGAACCGCCGGGGCTACCTCTTCGCCACCGCCGACCCGGCGCAGGTCTCCGTGTTCGTCGAGCGCGCCCGCGAGGCGGAGGCCCGCGGCGTCGGGCCCACGCGTATTCATCGCCGCGGCGCGAGCGACTACCGGCCGGCCCCCGCCGACGGCTTCGAAAATCAGCCGACAGGCGTGGACGTCATCACCGACCCGGCGCTGGCCCTCCGGCATTTCCCGTACCTGGCGCCCGACACGCTCGCGGTTCTCCACGCGCGCCGGTGCGGGTGGTTCAGCGGGCAGCAGCTCGGCATGTACCTGCTCGAGCGCGCCCGCGAGGCCGGTGTGCGGCTCCTCGAGGGTCGGCTGGAGCGGATCGACGCGCGGGGTGGCCGCGTCCGCTCCGTCCGGGTCAGTGCGCGCGGCGGCGAGATGACGATTGCCACGCCGCGCTTCGTCGACGCCGCCGGCCCGTTCTTCGCGCCCGTGGCCCGGCTGCTCGGCGTCGAGGTCCCGGTGTTCTGCGAGCGTCACGCGAAGGTCGCGTTCAACGATTCGCTGGGCGCGATGCCGCGCTCGGCTCCGATGACGATCTGGACCGATCCGGTCACGCTGCCCTGGTCCGATGAGGAGCGGCGCGACCTGGCCGCGTCGGCCGAGCACAAGCGGCTCGTCGAGGAGTTCCCGGCCGGCGTGCACGGCCGGCCCGAGGGCGCCGGCGAGAGCCCGGTCGTTCTCCTGATCTGGACCTACGACGCTGGCGGGGTACCTTTCTCGCCTGCCGCGGGTCGTCGTCGACGGCGGCTATTACACGAAGACCCGCGAGAACCGGTTCCTGGCGGGCCCCTTGCCGATCGAGGGCGCCTACGTGCTGGGGGCCCTCTCCGGCTACGGCCTGATGGCCTCCAACGGCGCGGCCGATCTGCTGGCCGACCACATCACGGGGCGCCCCCTTCCGGCGTACGCGCCGGCGTTCCTCTTGTCCCGGTACGACGACCCGGCGTACCGTGAGCGCCTCGAGCAGTGGGGCGACTCGGGGCAGCTCTGAACCCAGTCAACGCAGAAGGAGAACGGTGATGGCGAAGATCGAAAAGTACTGCGCGAACGGTGTCTACGACCCGCCGGGGTACAGCCAGGCCATCAAGGTGAGCGGGGCGCAGACGATTCTCTTCCTCGCCGGCCAGGTGTCCTACGAGAAGGACGGCACCGCGAAGCACCGCGGCGATTTCACGGCCCAGGCGCGCAACGTCCTCTCGTGCGTGAAGGCGCTCGTGGAGGCGGGCGGCGGGACGCTCGACAACGTGGTGAAGATCACGACCTTCGTGACCGACGTCCGGTATCGGCCGGAGTTCCGCGCCGTGCGCGACGAGTTCTTCGGCACGAAAGGCCCGGCCTCCACGATGATCGAGGTCAGCAAGCTCGCCCACCCGGATTATCTGATCGAGGTGGAGGCCGTCGCGGTCGTCTGAACGGGGAGGCGTGACCGGACGCGGCGCGGATCAGCGCTGGATCACGGTCACGCCGCCCTTGATCACCCGCTTGATGCGGCGCACGTCCTGAAGCACGGCGATGTCCCGGAGCGGGTCGCCCTCGACGAGGACGAGGTCGGCCCACTTTCCCTTCTCGATCGTGCCGATCTCCGCCTCGAGCCCCAGGCACTCGGCGGCCCGGCGTGTCGCGGCCTGCAGCGCCTGCATGGGCGTCAGCCCGGCCGCGACCAGCAGCGCCAGCTCGGCCGCGTTGTTCGGATGCCCGTGGCCGCCCGCGTCGGTGCCGGCGACCACCTTGACGCCGGCCTCGAGGGCTCGGGCGACGCTATCTTGATGGTGCGCGCGCAGGGCGTGCGCGCGCTCGCGCACGTGCGGCGCCGTCGACTCGCGGTGGTACTCGTAGACGAGCAGCGTCGGCACGAAGAAGATGCCGCGCTCGGCCATCATCGGGATGAGCTCGCGGTCCTCGTCCAGGTAACAGCCGTGCTCGATCGAGTCGACGCCCGCCTCGATCGCCACGCGGAGCCCCGGCCCGCCGAGCGCGTGACACATGACCCGCCGCCCGAGCGCGTGCGCCTCGTCGACCAGCGCCTTCATCTCCTCGAGCGTGTACTCGGAGTCGCGCGGACCGTGCCCGGCGCGCGAGCTGGCGCCGCCGGTCGTGGCGCACTTGATCTGGTCCGCCCCGGCGCGGACCATCGTGCGCACGGTCGTGCGGATCGAGTCGATGCCGTCGGCGACGCTCGGGGGCAGGCTCGGATCGCCGCTGCCCGCCGCCGCGTGACCCGACGGGCTCACCCGATCGCCGAGGCCGCCGGTGGGCGAGATGATCGCGAGCGACAGGACCAGGCGCGGCCCCACGATCAGCCCGTCGTTCATCGCGACCCGGAAGCCGGCGTCGAGCCCGCCGGCGTCGCGCACCGCCGTGTAGCCCGATTCGAGAACGCGGCGCGCCACTGCGGAGGTCCGGAGATTGGCGGTGCTGCGCGGCTCGTCGAGGCCCCAGCGCCTGGCCAGGTCGTAGCCGTGGAAGGCGAGATGGTCGTGACAGTCGATGAGGCCGGGCAGCACGGTGAGGCCCGAGGCGTCGATCACCTCGCCGGTGGCCGGCCGGCTCCCGCTCGATCCGCCGGTCGTCACCGCCTCGATTCGTCCGCTCTCGATCGTCACGAGGGCGTCGCGAACGGGCGGTGCTCCGGTGCCGTCGATCAGCGTGCCGGCCCGGACGATCGTCATGGCGCTACTTGCCCGTGCCTTCCTTGATCGCGGCCTTGGCCTTCTCGCGGTCGGCGCGCTCCTCCTCGATCATCTGGTAGGCGAGGTAGTACTTGTAGATGTTCGAAACGTAGGTCACCGTCTCCCGGCCAATCTTCTCGGCCGCGAGCAGCTCCACGTTGTTGAACCAGACGTTGGGGTCGAGGCCGCGCTCGGCGGAGAGCCGGCGCAGCTGACGGATGCGCCCGGGGCCGGCGTTGTACGCGGCGAACGTGAAGAGGCCCTTGTTGAGCGGGGTCATGGGCTCTTTCGCGTAGTACTCGTTCATCATGGCGCGCACGAACTTGACCCCGGCGTGGATGTTGGGCTCGATCTGCGTGATGTCGCCGGTGCGCATGTCCTTACCCGTGGCGGGCATAACCTGCATGACTCCGATCGCCCCGACGGGGCTCCGGGCCTCCTGTCGGAGCTCTGATTCTTGATAACCCTGAGCCATCAGCAGCAGGTAGTCCACTTCGTACTTGTCGCCGTATTTGCGAAAGAGCGCGATCGTGCTCTCGAACCGCTCTATGTCCTCCTTGGACGTGGCCGCCTTCGCCCACTTGGTGTTCTTCAGGTACCTGGCCAGGATGTCGCTGCGCTGCCCCGATTTCTCGAAGCGTTGGAGGAAGGGATCCAGCTCGGCCTTGAGCTGCGGGCTGTCCTTGCGGATCATCCAGGCGATCTCGCCGCCGGTCCGAACCGTGGCCCCGGAGTTCGGGATGAGCTTGGGGAAGATCTTCTTCCAGAAATCGGCGATGTAGTCCTCGACGATGGTCGCCTTGACGAGGCCGGCGTTCACCATCTCGAGGATGTCCTCGTCCTCGAGGTTCTCGGGCGCCAGCCGAATCTTGACCTTCGCCTTGCGCGCCTTGCCGAGCTCCTCGTTGAGCTTCTCGATGCTCTCGTGGTAGCTCGATGACTTGCGGACGTAGACTTCCTTCCCGGCCAAGTCCTCCGCGGTCGCGATCGGCTCGGCCCCCGGCCCGCTGACGACGATCTCCTTGACGTTCCGGCCGGTGGGATAGGTGAAGTCCACCTTCTTCTGTCGCTCGGGGGTGATGGTCAGGTTGCCCATCGCGATATCCCCCCGCCCTTCCAGGAGGTACGGGATCATCGCGCCGCGGGACACGGGAATACAGATGACGTGCAGGCGAATGTTTCCGGTCTTGAGCTTCTTGTTGAGGTCCGCTTCGAGAAGCCGGGTGACCTCGTAGCTGAGGCCACGCTGGACGGCGCGAT
>QHSM01000125.1 GCA_003221595.1 Candidatus Rokuibacteriota bacterium
GCCCCCAGCTCTGGCTGCCAGGAAGGCGAGCATCACGATCCCTATTGTCATGGCGTCCAGTGGCGATCCCGTCGGGACCGGGCTCGTAGCCAGCCTAGCGCGGCCGGGCGGGAACATCTCGGGGCTGACAAGCATCACCGCACAGTTGGGTGGAAAAATTCTGGAGCTTCTCAAAGAGGTTGTTCCGAACCTCACTCATGTCGCCGTCTTGGGACCGGTGGACAGTCTTCTTCACGACCTCTTTCTAAAGAACACGGAGGCTCCGGCCCGAGCGTTGGGATTAAAACTTACGTCCATGAGGTTTCGAGGACCGAACGATTTCGAGGGCCTATTTCGACGCGCAACTAAAGAACGCGCTAATGCTCTTTACGTGCAGGCTGGGCCCTTTACTTCTCCCGCTCACCGCAAGCAAATCGTAGAGTTAGCAGCGAAGAGTCGTCTACCGGCGATCTATGGAACAAGGGACTGGGCGGACAACGGGGGTCTCATATCGTATGGGGCGGACCGCATCGATATGTATCGGCGTGCCGCTACTTATGTGGACAAGATCCTGAAAGGCGCCAAGCCAGCCGACCTACCCGTGGAGCAGCCCACGAAGTTCGAGTTGGTCATCAACCTGAAGACCGCGAAGGCCCTCGGGCTGACGATCCCGCCGTCGGTGCTGGGGCGGGCGGATCAGGTCATCCAGTAGCGCGTGCTGGCCGGCGAGCCCTGACCGTCAAATTCTTCGGCCACGTCACCCGCTAGGTAGCCCCCTAGCGCCCCCGGTGCAGTCCTGGCCGGGGCGTTCGTCTGTGCGCTGTTGCCCCACGTGGTTCCCGTGGCTACCGCGTCCCCGCCGCACGCCGCGCCGCCTCCCACGCCTGCGTGAGCGCCCGCCCGACCATGACCGCGGTCATCTCGAGCTTGTACGCGGCCGAGCCTCGGTGGTCGCTCAGGGGATCGACGGCGGTCTTGGCCGCCTCGCCGGCGTCTCGCAGGACGCTCTCGCTGAGCCCCTCGCCCGCGAGGAGGGCTTCCGCCGATCTCGCGCGCAACGGCGTCACCCCGACCGAGCCGAGCGCGATGCGCGCCTCCCGGCAACGGATGCCGTCCGGGTCCAGGGTGACGATCGCGGCCGCGGCGACGGTCGCGTAGTCGTCGGCGGTCCGCGGAAGGAACTTGAGGAACGCGGCGCCGGTCGCCGGCGGCGGCGGCGCCACCTTGATCGCGGTCACCAGCTCGCCCGGCTCGAGCGCGGTTTCGTAGTAGTCGCGGAAGAATTCGGCGAGCGGGAGCTCGCGGGATCCCTGAGCGCCGCGGATCTCCACCCTGGCGCCGAGCGCCAGGAGCGTCACGGGCGGATCCTGATTCGGGTCGGCGTGAGCCAGCGCGCCGCCGACCGTGGCCATGTGACGGATCCGCACGGTCGCGACGCGCCGAAAGGTCTCGGCCAGCACGGGAATCCGCTCGCGCACCAGCGGTGACGTCTCCGCCTCGCGATGTGTGGCCAGGGCGCCCAGTCGAAGGCCGCCGTTGTCCGTCTCGATCCGATCGAGCCCCTGGACGGCGCGCAGGCTCACGAGACAGCTCGGCTGCACCAGGCGCTGCCGCATCATGGTCACGAGAGCGGTGCCGCCCGCGACGACCCTCGCGTCCTCGCCATACTCACCGAGGACGGCGAGCGCCTCGTCGAGGGACCGGGGCGAGCGATAGTCGAAGGCGTTCATGCCCGACTCCGCTCGGCCGCAACCCGGATCGACTCGATGATCTTGTAGTACCCGGTGCAGCGACACAGGTTCCCGACCATCCACTCTCGGATCTCGGCGTCGCTCGGATTCGGATTGGCATCGAGAAGCGCCTTGGCCGAGACGACCTGGCCCGGCGTGCAGATTCCGCACTGAAAGCCGCCCGCATCCACGAACGCCTGCTGCACCGGATGAAGGCGCTCGTCCTGAGCGAGCCCTTCGACCGTCGTGACCTCGCGGCTGTCGGCGAAGGCGGCGAGCGCGATGCAGGAGCTGATCATCTTGCCGTCCAGGAGGACGGTGCACGCGCCGCAGACGCCCACGCCGCACCCTTCCTTGGAGCCCGTGAGCCCGAGATCGTACCGGAGGCAATCGAGGAGCGTGCGGTAGGACGGAACCTCCAGCTCGTGCGCGGTGCCGTTGACGGTCAGGCGGATCATCGCGCCACCTTCTCTCTGAGCGCGAAAAAGACCTTCTCGGCCGTGATGGGCAGATCGAGGATGCGCACGCCGCACGCGTCGGCAACCGCGTTCGCGACCGCCGGCGCGACCGCGCTGATGCTTCCTTCGCCGATGGCCTTGGCGTTGAACGGTCCCGGCCCCACCGGATCTTGCAGGATCACGGTGGTGAGCGGCGGAATGTCCTGAATGGTCGGAAGCTTGAAGTCGCCGAGGCTGAGCGTGCTGATCCTTCCGTCCTCGGTCTTCATCTCCTCCATGAGCGCGAAGCCGAGCCCCTGGATGAGCCCGCCCTCGATCTGGCCCTGGTGGCCGATGGGATTGATGATGGTGCCGACGTCGTGCGCCGTCGTGAAATGGCGCACCGTCACCTGGCCCGTCGCCGGATCGACCGCGACCTCGGCGACCTGCGCCGTGAAGGAGGTGACGGCCGCGTGAGCCTTCGCGTCGTAGAAGTGCGATGCCTCCAGCGTCCGACCGTCCTTCGCCGCCGCGCGGGCGATCGCGGCCAGCGCGCCCGGCGGAATCCCATGCTTCGTCGCCTCCGCCTCGATCTGCGCCTTGAGCTTCTCGGCGGCGTGATACGCGGCGCGGCCCCCGGTGTGCGTGACGCGGCTTCCGCCCACGCCGGAGTCAGTCGTGAAGTCGTCGGTGTTCGCGAGCTCGATCTCCACCTCGTCGAGGGACAAGCCGAGGACCTCGGCGACGACCTGGCGAAGAACCAGGTGGGCGCCGGTCCCCGTGTCGGGCAGCGCGATCGACAGGGTCACCGCCCCGCTCGTCTCCAGACGCAGCCGGGCGTTCGTGAACCCGACGCCGATGTGCCGATGGGTCATGGCCATGCCGCGGCCGATCCACGACCCGGCCTTGGGCTCGGCCCAGTGGCTCGCCTTGAGCGCCGCCTCGAGCGTGTCGCTGGCGCGCACGTGCTCGAGATGGTGGCCGTTGGCGAGGTGATCGCCGTCGCGCAGGAGATTCCGCCGGCGCAGGTCGGCCGGATCCAGCCCGAGCTCGCGGGCGATCATGTCCATGTGCGACTCGCCGGCGAAGACCATCTGGGGCTCGCCGGGCGACCGCGCGTGACCGCACGGGATGTTGTTGCTGTAGACGCAGAACGCCTCGATCAGGAGATTGGGGATCCGGTAGACGCCGGCGCCCATCCCGGTTCCGCCGAGATTCACGCTCGGCGCCGGCTTGAAGGCGGCGTAGGCGCCGCTGTTGAAGAGCGCCTTCACGCGCCGGGCGAGAATCCGCCCGTCCTTGCGCACGCCGGTTTGCATCGTGATGACGGAGGGGTGGCGAGGATTGCCCGCCATCAGCTCCTCCGCGTAGCGCATCAGCATCTTGACCGGGCGCCCGGTGACGCGCGCCAGGTGATACGCGAGCGGCAGATCCATGAGCGAGCCCTTGCCCCCGAAGTCGCCGCCGATCGGCGTCAGGTTCACGCGGATCTGCTCGGGCGGCAGACGCAGGGCCTGCGACAGCAGTTCCTTGAGGCGAAAGGGCATCTTGTTCGACGCCCACACCTGGACCCGGCCGGCGTCGTCGATCGCCACGACCCCCGCATGGGGTTCGAGATAGCCCTGGTGGTCGAGCTGGGTGCGGAAGGTGTGCTCCAGGATCCGATCGGCCTCGCGGAACCCGGCCTCCACGTCTCCCAGCTTGAAGCGAAGCACGGACTGGACGTTCGGGTGGGGCCGCTCGGCGGGGGCGCCCTCGTACGCGGCGGGGTTCTCGTGCAGGATCGGCGCGTCCGCTTGAAGGGCCTCGATCGGATCGAACACGGCCGGCAGATCCTCGTACTCGACGTCGATGAGGGCGAGCGCCTCTTCCGCGATGTCCGGATCGACGGCGGCGACGACCGCGACCTTCTCGCCGATGAATCGCACGCGATCGCGCGCCAGCATCGGCATGTCGAACATGCGCCGGCCGACCAGGATGTTCGGCAGATCCTGGGCCGTAAGAACGGCCAGGACTCCGGCGAGGTCCCTGGCTCTGGACGTGTCGATCCGGAGAATTCGCGCGTGCGGCAATGGGCTCCGGAGGGCCTTGCCCCAGACCAGGCCCGGGAGAGTCACATCGCCGGAATAGCGAGCCTGGCCGCTGACCTTGCCGAGGCCCTCGAGCTTTCCGACGGGCTGTCCAACGATTCGGTGGGCCATCATCGCCTCCAAGTCGGGAGTGCCGCGAGAGTAGTCGGACGAACCGACCGGGTCAAGCGTCCGCGGTTGTGATATTCATGCGCTACCTCTCATGCCTCGCTTCGAGCGGCTCGACGCATCGACCCTCGGGTTTCCGGGAGGCGATCCCAGGGTTGCCGTGACCGTCCTGACCCCGCGGATCGTGCGGGTCGAGCTCACGCAGACCGGTCGAGAGGCGGCGCCATCGTACGTCGCCGAGCGCGAGCGGGCGCCCGCGCCGTTCGAGGTCGTCGACGGTAACCCGCTCCGCATCGTGACGACGGACCTGAGGGTCGAGGTCGCGACCGCGCCGCTCCGGATCGCCTTGCTCGATTCACGCGACGACTGGTTGCTTCGCGAGCCGGCCGACGCGGGCATGGCCGCGGAGCCGGTGACCGACGGGTCGGGGCGGCGGCGCGTGCGCGCGAGCTTCGTGTTCTCGGGCGAGCAGCACTTCTACGGACTCGGCCAGGGCGGCGCCGCCTTCGACCGGCTCGGCGCCACCCGGCAGCTCTGGAACACGCACATCGGTCACGGCCCCGGCTCGGACATGGGCGTGCCGCTCCTCGTGTCGAGCCGCGGCTACGCGCTGTTCTTCGACAATCCCGGCGACGCCGTCGTTTCGGTGGGCCGCTCGGACGGCGGCGTGCGCATCGTCTACACCGCGGAGGCCGGGAGGCTCGTCTGGTACTTCTTGCTGGGCGGCGACGTGCGCGGCGTGATGCGCGAGGCGGCGGAGCTGCTCGGCCGGCCGCCGATGCCGCCACGCTGGGCGCTCGGCTTTCTCCAGTCGACTCGCCACTTCGAAAACACGGCGGAGCTGCGACAGCTGGCCCGCACGCTTCGCGAGAAGCGAATCCCCTGCGACGCGCTGATCTATCTCTCGACCTACGGCGATGCCCTCGGCTGGAATCGCGGCGTGGGCCATCTCGAGCTCCAGCCCGGGCTGTGGTCGGATCCGGCGGCGCTCCTCGGGGAGATGCGCGCGCAGCACTTCGAGGTCATCACCCACGAGTACCCCGTGCTCCACAGCGAGTCGCCGCTCTTCGCCGAGGCGGAATCGCGCGGCTATCTTCTCGACGCGGGCTACGAGCGCGCGAGCCCGACGGGGGCCAACTACCGACAGGGGCAGCGCTACGTCGACTTCTCCAACCCGGCCGTCCGCGCCTGGTGGTGGTCGGCCCATCGCGAGCTCGTCCGGCTCGGCGTCGCCGGGTGGTGGCTCGACGGCGGCGAGGGTCCGCCGGCGGAGTCCACGCTGCACGGCGGCAGCGGAGCGCTCCTGCACAACATCTACGATCGGTTCCGCCACGAGGCCTTCGCCGAGGGGGAGGCGCGTGATCGCCCGGATCAGCGCGTGTTCCTGCTCTGCCGGTCGGGGGCCGCGGGCATGCAGCGCTTCGGCGCTTCGTGCTGGTCCGGCGACATCAACAACGATTTCGCGACGCTGGAGGCGCAGATCCCGCTCGGCCTGAACACCGGCGTGTCGGGAGTCCCGTACTGGGGCACCGACGTGGGCGGCTTCTTCCACCCGATCCCGGAGACCGGCGAGCTCTACGCCCGCTGGTTCCAGCTCGGCGCCTTCAGCCCGATCTTCCGGTCGCACGGGTGGCTGGCCTGGCAGGCCCACACGCTGGGGCTGCCGCTGATGCGGCCGCTGGTCATGAGCTATCCCGACGACCCGCGCGTGTGGAGCCTCGGCCACCAGTTCCTGTGGGGTGACGACCTGCTCGTGGCGCCGGTGACCCGCGCGGGCGCGACCGCGTGGCCGGTCTACCTGCCGGCGGGCGCCTGGTACGACTTCTGGACGGGCGCCCGTCACGAGGGCCCGGGCGGCTTCACGGTCGCGGCGCCGCTGGACCGGCTCCCGCTCTTCGTCCGCGCGGGCGCCATCGTGCCCATGGGGCCGGTCGTCCAGCACACGTCGGAGCGGCCGCTCGACGACGTCACCATGCTGATCTATCCCGCCGGCGCATCGCGCTTCGAGCTGTACGAGGACGATGGACGAACCAACGCCTACCGTCGCGGGTGTCACGCCCTGACCGTATTCGAATGCGCGACCGGGCCCGAGACCGTGACGGTGAGAATCGGCGACGCCGACGGAGACCGGTCGGTGATTCCCGCCGGCCGCCGCTACCTCTTGCGTGTGCGGCTGGATCGGCCGCGAGCCGTGACCGTGTCCGGGCGCGGCGAGCTCCCGCGGCTCGCCGGAGCCGATCAGACCGGCGCGGGCTGGTGGGCCGACGGCGGCGGATTCGTCAGCGTCCGTCTTCCCGACCAGCCCGCGCCGCTCACGGTGACGCTCAGGACTTGAAGAACCAGGTCTCCGTGTGGGCGATGTGCGGGTTGTCGCTCACCGCGCTGTTCCAGAGCCGCGACGGGATGTTGCCCATGTTGGTCTTGATCACGCGCACGCCCTGAGACGCAGGCGAGTTCGATACCACCGGGATCAGCCACAGCTCGTCGAGCGCGATCTTCCAGACGTCCTTCGCGAGCCGGATGCGCTCGGCGTCCTTGACGCCGAACGACTTGCGGTACTTGTCCATCAGCTCGCGCATGCGCGGGGGCGGCGTCTTGCCCTTGGCGCCCGCGCTCGCGTACCAGACACCGTAGAGCGGCCCCAGCGGGTTGATGCTGTTGGCGGGAAAGATCAGCGGGAAGTGCCCGTGCATGTTGTCGGCGCCCCACTGGGTCTCGAAGTAGATCTGGTGCTCGTTGGCCTGTACCCGGGCAGTGGCCAGCCCGCGCTCCATCTCCTGGACCTCGCCGCGGACGCCGATCTTCTTCCACTGCTCGACGATCATCTCGGCGATCTGCGTGAATGGCAGGAACCCCACGTACGTGGTCAGGGAGAGCCGCAGGCGCCCTCCGCCGTCGGTGCGCAGGCGGTACCCGTCGCTGTCCTTCCTGGTGAGTCCGAGCTTGTCGAGCATCTCGTTGGCGCGTTTGACGTCGTACGCCGTGTGGAGCGCCTTGTATTCCGGGCCGGGGAAGTACAGGGTCCGCTCGCCGGGCGCGGCCGAGCCGGTCTGGCCGAGACCGAGCACGAAGGTCTCGTTGATCTGCCGGCGGTCGATACCGTGGGAGAGCGCGATGCGAAACTCGCGCGTGCCGAGCCACCTGGCGATCTCGGGGTCCTTGTCGAAGCTCTGGTTGCAGAACAGCCCGACGTCCGCGCCTTGATCGGACGGATCGAGGTACACCCGGTAGCGGCCCTTCGGCTGATTCTCGAGCAGCACCGGGAGCTTGCTGATGTCGATGTGCCGGGCCTGCGAATCGTACTCGCCGGCCACGGCGCGCAGGTTGATGAC
>QHSM01000126.1 GCA_003221595.1 Candidatus Rokuibacteriota bacterium
GCCGCAGCGGGACCGACGGCGTTGCCCGTGGCCTCGCGCAGCGCGGCGCGACGATCGCGGCCGAGGCCACGTACGTACGCCACGCCAAGTTCGCCGCCGACACCGGCCCGGCCGTCCAGGCTCTCCGCCGGGCCGGGGTCGATGTGGTCCTGTGCACCGGCGCCTATCAGGGCTGCGGCGCGTTCGTCCGGACCGCGCGCGACCTGGGCTGGAACGTGCCGATCTCGAACGTCTCGTTCGTCGGCTCCGAGGCGATGCTGAGTCTCCTCGTGAATCACGGCAAGGCTACCGGGCGCGACTACACGCGCGGGCTCATCAACTCCCAGGTGGTCCCGAGCTACGACGACGTGAGCCTGCCGGCGGTCCTCGAATATCGCACGCTGATGGACAAGCACAATCCGCAGCTGCCGCCGGGCCTGCGCGACCCCCAGCACGCGGCGGAGCAGCTCAGCTTCCGCAGCCTGGAGGGCTTCGTGAACGCCAAGGTGATCGTCGAGGCGCTCCGCCGGAGCGGCGCAAGCCCCACCCGCGCGGGCTTCCGGCAGGCGCTGGAGTCGCTGAGGAACTTCGATCTGGGGATCGGCGCGCCGCTCACCTTCGGGCCGGAGCGCCACCAGGGGCTGGATAGCGTGTACTTCACGAGTGTGGTGAATGGACGGTGGGCCCCCGTCTCTGACTGGGCGGCCGCGGTGAAAGTATGAAGAGGCAACGCAAGCTGAGACTCGGTCTGCTCTCGAAGCTCATCTTGTTCCTGGCCGTGACGCTGGTGCCGCTCGCGGCGATCACCTGGTGGATCTCCGTGCGGGCGCTCACCACGAACCTGACGGACGAGTTCACGTCCAAGGGCACCGCGATCGCGCGAAGCCTGGCCAGCTCGGCCGTCGACCTCCTGCTCCACCGCGACGCGTCGACGGTGCAGGGGCTCGTCGACCAGGTCGGCGCCATCAACGGCGTGAAGTACGTGATGGTGTACGACCAGCAGAAGACGCTGGTCGCCCACACGTTCGCGCCGCTGGTCCCACCCGGTATCGTCGACCGGAACCTGGTGCCAGGCGACGCGGCCCAGCAGGTCCGGGAGGTCGCGTACCCGGACCCGGTCACCAGAGCGACCCAGCAGATCATCGACATCGGCGTGCCGGTGCTCGCGGGCCAGCTGGGAACAGTCCGCGTCGGGATGGACCGCTCGATCATCACGGCCGCGGCAGCCCGGTCCGGTCAGTACCTGCTCCTCGTCTTCCTGGGCGTCGCGATGCTGGCGGTGCTGGCCGGCGTATTCTTCGCGCATCACATCACGAAGCCGGTGACCCAGGTCGTCCGGGCGGCCGAGCGCGTCGGTCAGGGCGATCTCACGCGGCTGGTGACCGTGTCGTCGCGCGACGAGATCGGGCAGCTCGCGACCACCTTCAACGACACCATCGTGCGCCTGCGCGCGCAAGTTCAGACCGAATCCGAGCGCGACGAGGAGCGGCACAAGCGCGAGGATCTCCAGCGCAACATCATGCGGTTCCTCGACACCGCCACCGAGATCGCGAGGGGCGACCTCACCCGCCGCGGCCAGGTGACCTCGGACGTCCTCGGCAGCGTCGTCGACGCGATCAACGTGATGGTCGAGGAGCTGGCGACCCTGATCGAGGGCGTGCGCGAGGCGGCGCATCAAGTCCTCACGAGCTCGACCGAGATGATGGGCACCATGGAAGCGACCGCCGGCGGCGCCCAGACGCAGTCGCGAGAGGCGGTGGCGGTGAGCGGCACGATGGAGTCGCTCACGCGCTCGATGCGCCAGGTGGCGGAGAACGCGGAGGCGTCGGCCTCCTCGGCGGACCTCGCCCTGGAGTCGGCGGAGAAGGGCGAGCACGCGGTGCGAGCGAGCCTCTCCGGCATGCAGCGCATCCGCGGCGAGGTGCAGGGAATCTCGAAGAAAGTGAAGAGCCTCGCCGACCGTTCTCTCGAGATCTCCGAGATCGTCAACACCATCGAGGACATCTCGTCGCAAACCAACCTCCTCGCGCTCAACGCGGCGATCGAGGCCGCCGGCGCCGGCGAGGCGGGGCTACGCTTCGCGGTCGTGGCCGAAGAGGTCCGCAAGCTCGCCGAGCGCTCCGGCAAGGCCGCCAAGGACATCGTCGTGCTCATCAAGGCGGTTCAGGCGGAAACGCAGCAGGCGGTGGTGGCAATGGAGGAGGGCACCCGGGAGGTCGAGGCCGGCTACCGGGTCACGGTCGAGGCCGGCGAGCGCTTGCACCAGATCGGCGAGATCTCGCAGAAGGCGGCGGCGCTGGCCCGTGACATCTCACAGTCGGCCCAGGAGCAGGTGCGCGACGTCGAGGGCGGCGCGGTCGCCGTCCAGTCCATCGCGGGCGTGGCGGTCGAGACCGAGAAGGCGGCGCTCGAGACGAGGAAGACGATGGACCAGGTGGTTCGCGTGGCCCAGGCCCTCACGTCGAGCCTCTCGCGGTTCAAGCTGGCCACCTGACGCGTCATCGAGGGGAGAGATCGTGGCGGACGGCGACCGGCAGTTCCTGCTGAGCGTGTTCTTGATGGAGGCGTGGGATACCCTCGCCGCCGTCGAGGACGGCCTCACCGCGCTGGGACACGCGTCCCGCGAGGAGGCGACGCTCGAGAGCCTCGCGGTCGTGACCCACCGGCTGCGCGGCTCGGCGGCGCTCAGCGGGTTTCCGCAGGTATCGGCCCTCGCCACCGCGATGGAGGAAACGGTCGAGCGGGTGGCGGCGGCGCCGGTCGACGACCGGCGCGCGCTCGCGGTGCTGTCCGACATGGTGCTCGCCCTGAAGACCGCGCTGGACGTGATCGGCGCGACCGGCGCCGAGGACGGGGAGGCGATCGCCGAGGCGCTCGATCGCATCGTTCCGGCGGCACCGCCCGAGCCCGGGACGGAGACGGCGCGGCGCCTCGAGGAGCTGGACCGGTTCTTCGCCGGCCAGCCGGACGTGCTCGAGTATTTCGTTCCGGAGGCCGTCGAGCATCTCGAGTCGATGGCCCAGTCGCTGGTCGCGCTGGAGGGTGAAGGCGTCACCGCCGACGAGATCGCGAGCCTGTTCCGAGCGGTCCACACGCTCAAGGGCGCCGCCTACACCGTCGGGTGCGAGCTGGTCGGAGACCTCGCCCACCGTATCGAGGACATGCTGGGCGCGATTCGCGAGAACCGGCGCTCCCTCGACCGCGGCGCGATCGAGACGGTGTTCGCCGGGCTCGATGCCCTTCGGCTCCTCGTGCGCAGCGGAGAAGGCGTCACCGACGGGCGGGCCGTCGCCTACGAGCGGGCCATGGCGATGCTCGCCGCCCCGCCGACGCTCGAGTCGCCGATGACCGGCGAGCCGAGCGAGGCGATGATGGCGCCCGCGCTGGCGACGGCGGACGCGCCGGGACGGGGCGAGACGGTCAGCGCCGAGCCGGCGCCATCGCACGAGCCGATGGTCACGGCGCGCGCGTCCGCCCCGACCCGTGCGGCCCGTAAGGCGGTCGCCCGGCGTGTCCGTCCGAGCATCCGGGTGAGCCTCGACCGTCTCGACGCGCTCATGAATCTCGTCGGCGAGCTCGTCGTCACCCGGAGCCGTCTCGAGCGCCACCTGACGCAGCTCGAGCAGGCCGGCGAGCTCCTGTCGTTCACACAATCTCGCATGACCCAGACCGTCGCCGAGTTCGAGTCCAAGTACGCGCACCCTCCGCTGCCGGACGTCGAGCCGGGCCCGCCGGGCCGGCACTCGATATCGGAGGTGACGCTGGGGGAGGTCTTCGAGGAGCTCGAGTTCGATCGCTACGACGACTTCAATCTTCTGGCCCGCCGGGTCGGGGAGATCTCGAGCGATCTCACGGAGATTCAAAGCCAGCTCAGCGGCCTGGTCCGCGTCGTTCGCGAGGACGCCGGCGGCGTCCAGCGCCTCAGCGGAGAGCTGCGCGGTCAGATCACGCGCGCGCGCATGGTGCCCGTCGGCCGGCTTTTCGCGCCGTTCGTGCGCATGGTGCGCGAGGCGTCGCGCGCGTCCGGCAAGGCCGTGAGCCTCGAGATCAGAGGCGAGACGGTCGAGATGGATACCACGATCGTGGAGCTGATGGCCGACCCGCTGGTTCACCTGGTTCGGAACGCCATCGCCCACGGCATCGAGCCGGAGGAAACCCGGCGCCGGCTCGGCAAGCCGCCTCACGGCACCCTGCATCTGGGGGCAGCGCACAAGGGCGGGTCGATCTACATCGAGGTGGCGGACGACGGCCGAGGCATCGACCTCGAGGCGGTCAGCGCGGCGGCGCGCCGCGGTGGATTCGTGACGGCGGAGACGATCGCCCGGCTCGGCGAGCGCGACATCGTGGATCTGATCTTCCTGCCCGGTCTCACCACCGCGACCTCGGTGACGACCGCGGCCGGGCGCGGGGTCGGCATGGACGTCGTGCGCACGAACGTCGGCCGCCTCGGGGGCGAGATCGAGGTGCAGACCCAGGCGGGCCGGGGTACGCGCTTCCGGATCAGGCTGCCCCTGACGGTCGCCATCTCCGATGCGCTCGTGGTCCGGGTGGGCGCGGAGACGCTCGCCGTTCCGGTGCCGGCGATCAAGGCGGCCATGCAGATTCGCCCGGAGGAGATCCGGTCCTTCGACGGTGCGGAGTCGATCGAGATCGACGGCGAGACGGTCGACCTCGTCCGTCTCGGTCGCCTGCTACGCATCCCGAGCGACGACGACACCGGACCGCTGTCGATCGTCACGCTCCGCACCGGACGCAAGACGCTTGCGGTGGCGGTCGACGAGTTCCTCCTGAAAGAGGAAATCGTCATCAAGAGCCTCGGCGGCTTCCTGCAGGGGATCGGGCCGTTCTCGGGCGCCACCGTCACCGGTGAAGGGCGCGTCATTCTGCTGCTCGATGCCCTGAAGCTCCTCGAGATGAGCCTCGCCGCGCCGGCGCTTCAGGCGCTCGACGAAGAGCCGCCGCGCGTCACGAGCGCGCCATCGGCCGCCGACGGCCAGCGTCGGGTGCTGCTCGTCGACGACTCGGTCAGCGTGCGGAAGTTCGTCGGCGGCATGCTCGAGCGCGCGGGCTTCCGTGTCGTCGCCGCCCGGGACGGCGCCGAGGCTCTGCAGCAGCTCGCCGAAAGCCCGGTCGACGTCGTCGTCACCGATCTGGAGATGCCGCGACTGAACGGCTACGAGCTGATTCGCGATCTCAACCGGGAGCCAACCACGTGCGGCTTGCCCGTCGTGGTGCTGACCACCCGGGCCGGTGCCAAGCACGTGAATCTCGCGCGCGAGCTGGGCGTCGAGCACTACGTCGCCAAGCCCGTCGACGAGGCGAGCTTCGTTCAGCTCATCGAGTCGCTGGCCGTCCCGGCGTCGGCCCGCGGAGAGGCCTGAGCACCATGTCCCGCGTGCTGCTCGTCGATCCGGATCGCGCCGGCCTCGCCGCTCTCGAGGCGGCGCTGAACGCGGCCGGCTTCCGGGACATCTCCACCGCCACCAGCGCGTCGTTCGCGCTGACGATGCTCGAGCGTAATCGGCCCGACCTCATGGTGAGCCGCGTGGGTGTCCCGGACATCGACGGCTACGAGCTGTGCTCGATCGTCCGCAAGGATCCCTCGATGACGGGCGTGCTGTTTCTCCTGCTCGCGAGCCCGGGGGACGAAGCGCCGGAGGCGATGCTCGAGGAGAAGCCGGATCAGACCCTAGCCGGCGACCTTCCCCTCAGCGCGCTCGTCGCCGAGGTGCGCGGGCTCCTCGGAACCCGCCGGCGGATCGCCCCGGAGCCGCCTGCCGCTCCCGTCGAGGTGACTCCGGGGCTGAACGGCTCGCTCGGGGTCATGGACCTGCCGGAGATCGCCAAGGCGGTCGCGCTCGGGAGCAAGACCGGCGAGCTGCTCGTCACGCTCCCCTCGGGGCGGGGCGTCATCGTCTTCGACCACGGCCGGCTCGTGCACGCCGAGTTCTTCGGGCTCATCGGCGAGACGGCGTTCGCGGCGCTCATGGTGGCGGCGCACGGGGCGGCGCTAGGCGAAGCGCACGGGAACTTCGTCTTCCACCAGCTCGAGAACGGCGCGGCCAACGGGACGAAGACGATTCACTGCGACCTCAAGCAGCTCCTGCTCAGCGCCGCGGCCGAGATCGACGAGGGCCGGCCGGGCGCGGCCACAGCACCACTCTCCTAGGAGAACAGCTGATGCCTAAGGTCCTCGTGGTGGATGACAGCCTGAGCGTCCGGAAGGTGGTCGAGAAGGCGCTCGAGGGTCGCGGGCTGGAGGTGCTCTCGGCGGCGTCCGGCTCCGAAGCGATCGAGGTGCTCGAGCGCGATCGTCCCGACGTGGTGATCTGCGACGTCATTCTTCCCGACAAGGACGGCTATCAGATCTGCCAGTACGTCCGGTCCCATCCGGCCATCGGCACGACGCCCGTGCTGCTCATCTCGGGAATCGACAACGGTACGGTGCAGGCCCGGGCTCGGCGTCTCGAGAAAACGGCGCGCCTCCCGAGCGCGACCGCGCGGCGACGCCGGCTTCGCCCGCGCCCGCTTCACCGGTGGTCCCGGCCGCGCCACCGGCCGCCGCGCCGGCGCCCGAGCTGCCCGGGGGAATCAAGCAGCATCTCGCGGGTCTCGCGGCCACGCCCGGCGTTCGCTTCGTCGTGCTGACCGATCGGGAAGGCTTCCTCATCGAGACCGCGGGCGATCTTTCGCCGGATACGGACGAGGTGGCGGGCGCCCTCGCGTCCTGTCTCGCCGAAGCCTCCGACGGCATCGGTCGCGAGCTGGGCCAGGGGCAGCTCCTGGGGACAATTCTGGAGTATGAGGCCGGTACGCTCCTGCTGCAGGCGGTCGGATCGGCGGCGCTGCTGGCCGTCCTGGTCGGCGAGCCGGGCGCGCTCGGGAAGATTCGCTACTACGTGAGGAAGGTCGTCCCCGAGCTGGCGCGGGTTCTGTGATGTCCTTCCTCCGCGCCTCGAGAGCGAAGCTGGTGTGGGCCCTCGAGCTGGCGCTCGGTCTCGAGCTCTATGCCTGCGCGGTGCTGGCCCTCCACGCGCGCGGCCTCCGGGCCACGCCGCTGCTCGCGTCGCCGGGGCTCGTCATTCCGGCTCTGGTGATCCCTCCCGTGTTCTACGTGCTCGTCGGTCTCGTCAGCGTGCGTCCACTCTCGGTCTGGCGAGTGAGCATCGCGACGGGCGCGATGTGCGGGGTGCACGCGGTGCTCGTCATGGCGACGGGCGCGCTCTTCGTGATCCCGGACCTCGTCGACTACGGGGCCGCCGTTGCCTTTTCGCTCTGGGGCTCGCCCGCCGTCACGATGCTTCAGCTCACGGCGGCGCCGCTGGTCCTGGCGCGCCTTCGGCCCCTGATCGTGGCGCCGCGGCCCGGCGCGCGCGGAGCGGTTGCGCGCCGTGTCGAAGCTCCGGGAACGAGTTCGGCGTCGACGGCGGTGCGCGAGCCCGTCGGCCCGACGCCCACACCATCGCGGGAGAGTCCCGCGGCGGTACCGCGCCCGACGGCCGTGACGCCGCGGGTCATCGCGCCGGCGGCCGCGCCGCCGCCAACGACGGCTCCTGCGGCAATGGCCTCCCGACCGGCTTCGGTCGTGCGAGAGCCGACCGCGCCGGCCGCGTCGACACCAGCTGCGCGGGCGCCGATCGTGGTCTCGCCGGAGGCGACTCCGTTCACGATCAGCGTCCCGGTCGTTCGAGCCGACGCGACCCCGCGCCCCGTGGAGCGGCCCGACCGCCGGGCTGCGGTCGGGTCAGCAGAGCCGATGGTCCGCGTGGCGTTCAGCCGGATCGCGGATCAGCTGCCCGTCGAGATGTTCGCCCGTGGTCGGAAGGGCTTGAGCGACACGCTCCGGCCCGGCGTCTCGCTCCTCGTTCCGCGACGTCTCGTCCTGCCGCACCTCGCGGAGGGCGTCGCGCCGGTGAAGTGGGAGGTCGTGGCCGATCAGTTTCCGCGCGACGAGCTGGTGCTCACGCACGCGGAGATCGAACGGCGGCTGCCGGACGGATCGCTGCTGCTCCCACTCGACGAGGTCGTGCCGCAAATTCCGGCCGAGCTGCTCGCGCGCTCGGCGCCGGCCGCCGCCGTCTCCCGGACCCATGAGCTCCCGACGCCCGTCCAGCTTCACGTCCCGTCGCCGCCGGTAACCGCTGCCGTCGAGGTCGACGAAGTGTCGGAGCTCGACGTGCAGGAGCTGGCGGCGCTGATACTCGAAGCGCAGAAGCCCGAAGCGGCAGAGCTTGACGCGGCAGAGCCCGAAGTGGGGGAGCTCGACGAAGCAGAGCCGGAAGCGGCAGAGCCTGAAGTGGCGGAGCAAGCAGCAGCGGAGCTCGAGGTCGCGGACGTCGCAGAAGCGGAGACCGAACCAGCAGCGCTCGCGCCGGCGAAGCCTCGGCCGGCAGAACCCGGAGCGCCGAGGCCCGCGGCGGTCGTGTTTCGAGCGCCCGAACCGCAGTTGGCACCGGAGCCGCGACACTCCAGGGAAGCGAACAGGATCGCGCTGGACCACTGTCGCACCGATGAGGCGCGCCGCATCGCGACGCTCCTGGCCCCCGTGATGAACGGGCTCGAAATCGGCGAGCGTGACGGCGCCGGGACGCTACTCGTCACCGCGATTGCGCCTACCCTGCCCGGCGACGCCGTCGTCGAGTCCGCGCTCCGGGTCGTGCCGTGGCTCTCCGATCCGCGCCTGCCGGAGCCCGTGAGTCTCGAGGAGCGCGGCCGGCGAGCCGCCGTCCGCAGCTCGGAACGGGCCGCGGTTTCCCGAGGGCTCCGATCCGGCGCACGAGCTCCGCGCTGCCGCCGTGCCGTCGTCGATGCGCGAGCTGGCCGCCTCCCTCACGGCGGTCGGCCCGGTCGCCCCGGCGGTGCTGCGCGATGCGGCCGGCGCGTTCCGGGTCTGCCTGTTCGGGCCGGGGGCGCTCGAGCCCGCACCGCTGGCCCAGCTGGCTCGAGACCTGCTCGGCGCGCTCGAGGGGACGAAGATCGGGCCGGTGACGTCGGTGATCTTACGGCTGGAGACGTATCGCCTCGTCGTGAGGGCTCTCGATTCGTCAGCCGGTCAAACGACGCTCCTCGTCGTCGTCGGCTCCACGGCGCGGCCGGGGCTGGCGCGAATCGAGCTGGAGCGAGTCGTGAAGGCCATCGGGCGGGGCTGACGTGCGTCTCGTGCGGGCCGCGGGCGACGATCGACGGAGCCACGAGCAACGGCTCTGGATGACGCTAGCGCTCCTGGCCGGCCTCGCCGGCGTGGGAATCCTCGTCGTCGTGGAGACACCGGGCGCACGGCCCCTGTGGCTCGGTGCCGGTCTGGTCGCCGTGCTGACCGCGCTCAAGCTCGGCGGGCCCACCACGCGACGCTTGCGAAGCGTCCGCAAGGGGCGGCTCGGGGAGCGCCTCGTCGTCGATCTACTACGCGGCCTGCCGGACGACTACTGGCTCGTCAACGACGTGACCCTTGGTCTGGCGCGCGGCAGCATCGACCACGTGCTCATCGGGCCGTGCGGGGTGGTGGTCATCGAGACGAAGCGGGTGGCCGGGAACATCCGATGCCGGGACGACGGGTGGTCGATCAACGGGGATCGGCGAACGAACGGCAGCGGGCACGTGAACTCGGGAGCGTGCGCCGTGCGGTACTTCCTGGCCGAACGGCACCCCGAGCTGGTGTTCACGGCCCTGCGGTGGGTCGAGTCCATCATCGTCTTCACGCACCCGCTCTCTCGCCTCGAGGCGAACACCGGGCAGACGATCGCCGTCCGCTATTCGCAGCTCTTCCAGGCGGTGCTCGAGCTCGCCAAGAAGCAGCGGATGGAGCCGGCGATCGCGGAGCAGCTGGCCCACACGCTGGTCGCCTCGCAGACGCGCGGCGCCGCCGCCGCGGGACGCGGGCTCCTCACAGCCGCGTCTTGATCCGCTTGACCGCTTCTTCGGTCTGCGCGCGCGAGCCGAACGCGGTGAGACGGAAGTAGCCTTCGCCGCTCGGGCCGAACCCCCCACCCGGGGCGCCGACGACGTGCGCCGTCCCCAGGACCCGATCGAAGAAATCCCACGACGAAACGGAAGGCGGGGTGCGGACCCAGATGTACGGCGCGTTGCGCGCGCCGTAGACCGTGAAGCCGGCGGCCGCGAGCCCCGCGCTGATGATGCGCGCGTTCGCCATGTACGAATCGACCAGTGCCTGGACCTGCTTCTTGCCCTCGGGCGTGTAGACGGCGGCGGCCGCGCGCTGGATGACGTACGGCAGACCGTTGGACTTGATCGCCGTGCGGCGCGCCCAGAGCGCGTTGAGGCTCATGGTCGTGCCGTCGGGGGCGCGCCCGCGCATCTCCTTGGGGACGACCGTGTAGGCCAGGCGCATCCCGGTGAAGCCGGCGTTCTTGGAGAAGCTCCGGCACTCGATCGCCACCTCACGCGCACCGTCGATCTCGTAGATCGAGTGCGGCACGTCCGGATCCGATATATAGGCCTCGTAGGCGGCGTCGTACAGGATGACCGCTTCCTCGGCGCGCGCGTAGGCGACCCAGCGGGCCAGCGCCTCGCGCGTGACCACGGCGCCGGTGGGGTTGTTCGGGTAGCAGAGGTAGATCAGGTCGACGTGCCGGTCGGGCAGCGCCGGCTGGAAGCTGTTCTCGGCGGTGCACGGAAGGTAAGCGATGCCCGCGTAGCGACCGCCGGCGTCGGCGCGGCCCGTTCGCCCGGCCACCACGTTGCTGTCGGCGTACACGGGATAGACCGGGTCCATCACCGCGACCACGCAGTCCGGGGCGAAGATCTCCTGGAGGTTCGCGCTGTCGCTCTTGCCGCCGTCGCTCACGAACACCTCGTCGACGGCGATCTGGACGCCGCGCGATCCGAAGTCGTGCGTGGCGATGTCCGCGCGCAGGAATTCGTAGCCGACGTACGGGCCGTAGCCCTTGAAGGTCTCGCGGCGGGCCAGCTCGTCGGTGGCCTCGTGCATGGCGCGGACGACGGCGGGCGGCAGCGGCTGGGTCACGTCGCCGACCCCGAGATCGATCAGGCGGACGTCGGGATGGGCGTCGGCAAACACCTTCGTCCGGCGCCGAATCTCGGCGAACAGATAGTTCTGGTTGAGGTTCAGATATGCCGCGTTGAAGCGTGGCACGACGTCAGGACGCGGGGCTCGCGGCCAGCGGCGGCGAGTCGGCCCGCGCGTAGCTGACGGTGAGCATCTCCCAGAGGTGGCCGTCCGCGTCCTGCCAGTAAACGTTCTTGCCGCCGAGCCGCCGGTTGACCTGCATGTCGTCGTCGCCGCGCGGCCGGCTCCGGTACGTGAGCCCCGCCCGCTGGATGCGCGCGAAGATCGCGTCGAAGTCCGTGTCGCTGACGCGGAAGCAGAGGTGATAGCGCTCGAACTGCTCGCGATCGGCGAAGTCGAAGGTCAGGGAATCGTTCACGTAGACCGGCGTGAACTCCCCCCGGCTCTCCTCCCACGGCACGGCCAGAAGATCGGCGAGGAGCTTCGCCGATTCACGCCGACGGCGCGACGGAACAATGACGTGATCGAGCTGGATGTTCATCACGCACCTCCACCGATGTCGGGACGTTAGGGCTTCTTCAGGCGCATGTCTTCCCAGGGCGACGTGAAATAGAGCTGCGGGCTGAGGCCGACCCCGGGCTCTTCGACCCGCGGGCCGATCCCGTGCAGGGTGGCCGGCTCGAAGATCCCCCCGTACATGACACGCTCGTACATCAGATGCTGAATCTGGTGCAGGAGCGCCTCGCGCTTCTTGCGGTCCCGCTCCTGCGCTTGCTGCCGGAACAGCTCGTCGATGTCCGGGTAGCCGCCGGTGGCGTAGGGGGCGGTACTGAGGACGAAGTTCTCGATCCGGGAGGCCGCGTTACCCGGCGCGGCGGTCACCGTGACGAACACGCCCTGCCGGGTCTTCGTCCGCCACGCCTCCATGAAGGTCGCCCGCTCCATGCCGCGGACGCGGCTCTTGATGCCGACGGCGGCCAGATAGTTCGCCACGCTCTCGCCCATGGTGACGAACGGCGGTAGCGGCGTGACCTCGCCCGCGTCGAAGCCGTTGGGATAGCCGGCGTCGGCGAGGAGGCGCCTGGCGTGGGTCGGGTCGTAGGGATAGGGCTCCTTGCGGGCCGCGAATTCCATGACACTCGGAACGATCGAGCCCGTCAGGCGTGAGAAGCCCAATCGCTCGGCCTCGTTGAGGGCCTTCTTGTCCACCGCCATGGTGGCCGCCAGCCGAACGCGGCGGTCGTGCCACGGCGACTTGGGATTCCACTGCTCGGGAAAGTCGAGCCACCACACGGCGGGCGGAATCACCTGGGCCAGCCGCAGCTTCGAATCCGCCTTGATGGTCGCCGCCTCGACGCCGACCATCAGGTAGCCGATGTCCGCCTCGCCCGTCTTCAGCATGGCCAGGCGCGTCGTGCGGTCGGGCACGCCCTTGATGACGAGCGTCTTGATCGACGGCTTCTTGCGCCAGTATTGCTCGTTGGCCTCGAGGACGAGCTCGACGCCGGGCGTCTGCCGGACGACCCGATACGGCCCGAGCCCGACCGGTTGCCGACGGAAGCCCTCCTCGCCGACCTTCTCGATGTACTTCTTGGGCACGATCCAGGCGGCGCCGGTGGCCGGCGTCGCGTAGAAGAGCAGGAAATCCGGCCACGGCCGGTCGAGCGTGAACCGGACGCGCAGCGGATCGACGACGTCGACCGCCTTCACCCGGTCGTGTAGCAGCTTGGCGGCGGCGCCCTTGTAGCGCTGGAAGGTGAACTTCACGTCGTCCGCGGTGAACGGATCGCCGTTGTGGAACTTGAGACCCGGGCGCAGCCTGAACTCGTAGACGAGCCCGTCCGGGCTCTCCTTCCACGACTCCGCGAGGCAAGGGGCCATGTCGTTGCCGGGCAGCGGCTTGATCAGCGCGTCGTGCATCGCGTACAGGAAGACGAACGGCGTTCCGATGCCGGGCGTCTCGGCCGGATCGAGGAACACCGGCGCGATGGACGCGTCGAAGGCCACCGTCAGCTGCCCATCCGGTTGACCCTGCGCGACGGCCGTTGCGCACCATCCCGCCAGGACGAAGAAGGAGACGAGGACGATCCCGCGCGTGAGCGCACGCATATCCAATCTCCTCACGGTGTAAGTTCCGGACGGCGCTACGGGGCTTGCCTCTCGTTGACGGGCGGTTGCGTTCCCGCGGGGAAGTTGACGATATCGCCATTCGTGGCCCGGCCGGCCAGCGGCGGCGTGTAGACCTGGTGGTCGCTCAGCCGGCGCTCCCAGTGTCCCGGCACCAGGACCTGCGAATCCATACCCGGGACCTGGATGAAGCGATCCGGTACCCACGTGTCGCTGGGCGTCGCTGCCACCGGTGCCGGCGTCTGGGGTATCGGGCGCGTGGTCGCGCTGTTGAGGCGATCGAAGAGGGCGCCGGCCGGCGTGGTCCCGCCCGGCGGCGACTTGAGCTGACTCGACGCCACCGCGGGCACGCCGACATTCAAGATGACCACCGAGCCGATCAGCATCGCGAACGATCGCAGGCCCATCGCGTGCCTCCGCTCCTTGCTCGACCTCCAAGTGCCTTCGCCCACGCCCCGAGTCTAACAGCAAAGGACGACCGGGGCTTCTCATCGCCGCTTCGTCTTCGGCCGCTACCGTGTGGACGGTCCGACGACCAACACAGATTCCGAACCGGACAGGTGAGCGCTGGCTGTTCACGGTGCCGAGCCGACTTCTCACATCTCATTCACCCCGCTCTCACGTCGGCACGGTATCCCAAGGGCATGGTGATCGAATCCGCTTCGACGAAGGAGGAGACGCGATGAAAAGGTATCAGGTCGTTCTCGCCACGATGGCGCTCGGCGCGG
>QHSM01000806.1 GCA_003221595.1 Candidatus Rokuibacteriota bacterium
GAGGAGCGGCAGCGGATCGTCCGGAAGCTCCGTGGGGAGGGCCGGGCTAATAACCCTCTTCCTCCAGGAGGGGAAACGCGCTCGTCACGTGCGCCGGACGGACGGGCGTCGCGGCATGGAGATAGGACGGGTTGACCGCGGCGAGACGATCGACCCCGAGGAGCCCGAGGCAGAGCCGGATCTCCTCCTCCAGGAGCTCGAAGACCCGCACGAGCCCGGCCTGGCCCGCGGCGGCGAGACCGCAGCACGTGAGACGCCCCATCCCGACGGCCTGAGCGCCGAGCGCGATCGCCTTCACGACGTCGGTGCCGCGCATGAACGAGCCGTCGACGATGATCGTCGCGCGCCCGCGAACGGCCTGGACCACCTCGGGCAGGATGTCCATGGTGCCGCGCCCGTGGTCGAGCTGGCGGCCGCCGTGGTTGGACACGTACACACCCTCGACGCCGTGGTCGCACGCCAGCGCCGCGTCCTCGGCGGTCGCGATGCCCTTGAGAATGAGCGGGATGTCGTGAAGGTCCTTGAAGCGCTTCACGTGGTCCCAGTTGAGCGCGGCCTGGAACTCGTGGCCGCTCGCGCGCGTGCGCCACGGCTTGACGAACCGCCGCGCCAGGTCGCGCTCGCGTCGGCTGTACACGGCGGTGTCGACGGTGAGGCAGAACGCGGCGTAGCCGTTGGCCTTGGCGCGCTTGACGTGGCCGTCTACCCAGGCGTCGTCGCCGCGGACGTAGAGCTGGAAGATGCGGAAGTTGTCGGCCGCCGCGGCCACGGCCTCGAGGCCGGGGTTGCAGACCGAGCTGAGCATCTGCGGCACGTTGAACTCCGCGGAGGCCTTCGCCGCCGTCGCGCCGCCGCCCGCCTCGAAGCTCTCCACGGAGCCGACGGGCGCGATCATGACCGGGATCCGGATCGGCCGTCCGAACAGGCTCGAGGTCGTGTCGATCTTCGACACGTTTCTCAGGACGCGAGGCCGGAAGGCGAGCGAGTCGAGCGCGATGCGGTTGCGTCGCAGCGTGGTCTCGGTCTCGGTGCCGCCGGACAGGTAGTCCCAGGGGCCCGGCGCCAGGTTCATCTTCGCGGCGCGCACGATCTCGTGAAGCGTCTGGTACTTCTCCTCGAGGTTCGATGGCATGGCTTTCCTCGCTCAGACGTTGGGGTG
>QHSM01000127.1 GCA_003221595.1 Candidatus Rokuibacteriota bacterium
TGGCGCGGAACCTCATCCGGTTGTCCGGACTGGTCCCCGACCAGGATATCCCCGTCACGTTCACGGGTCTCCGCCCGGGCGAGAAGCTTTCCGAAGAGCTGGTCGGCGGCGATGAGGTCGCGGAACCGACGTCGGCGTCGGGCATCCTGAGAGTGCAGCTGTCGACAGCCCCGGAGTGGCCGCAGTTCCTTCGTCTGACGACCGAGCTCGAACGCCTGGCCGAAACGGGCGACGACGCGGGGGTGATCGAAGGACTCCGTCAGCTCGTGCCGACGTACCGGCCGGGAGGGTCTCGCGAGTGACGGCGCAGCCCGGCACCGACGAGTTGTCCCTCCTCGACCTCGCGCGGATGATCTGGCGCCGGCGCTGGCTCGTCGTCGCCCTGTGCGTGGCTGCCGGCGCTCTCACCTTCGGGGTATCGAAGCTGATGCCGAAGATGTACGAGTCGAGTGCGACGGTCGTGGCGCCGAAGGAAGGCGCCGCAACCGGCTTCGCGGGCCTTGCCGCCTCCGGTCTCCTGCAGCAGGTCCCGGGCCTGACCATCCCGTCACTGCCGTCGTTTACCCCGAATCGCGACCTGCTCGTCGGCGTGCTCAAGAGCCGGACGCTTGCCCAGGCGATCGTCGATCGGTTCGGCCTCCGCGAGCGCTACCGCGCCCGATATCTCGATGACACGATCAACACGCTGCGCGGCGCGACGACCATCGCGGTGTCGAGGGAGGGCGTCGTCTCGGTCAAGATCGAAGATCGTGACCCTGCGCTAGCTGCCGCCATGGCCAATCACTACGTCGAGCTCCTCGATCAGTTCGTCGCGCAGTACGGGACGGGCGAGGCGGGGCGCCAGCGAACGTTCCTGACGCGCCAGCTCGCGCGGTCCCGTGTCGACCTTGACGCGGCGGAGCAAGCCTTGCGACGGTTTCAGGAGCAGAACCGGGCCATCGTCCTCCAGGAGCAGACCAAGGGCGCCATCGAAGCCGCTGCGCGGCTCAAGGGCGAGATCATTGCCGCCGAGGTTCAGCTGCAAGTGATGCGGAACTTCGCGACCGACGCCAATCCGGAGGTCGTCGCGATTCGGCGTCGCATCGACGAGATGAATCGCCAGCTGGGACAAATGCAATACGGCAGCACGACCGTCGCGCAGCCCGGGAGCCGCGACCGTGGCGACTTCACGGTGCCTTTCTCGAAGGTCCCCGAGGTAGGGCTCGAGCTCGTCCGGCTGACCCGCGACGTCAAAGTCCAGGAAGTGCTGGTGACGTTGTTGACCCAGCAGCTCGAGCAGGCCCGGATCGCGGAGGCGCGCGATACGCCGGTCGTCCAGGTGCTCGACCGGGCGGTGCCCGCCGAGCGATACGTACGCCCTCGGGCGGTGCTGAACGGCGGGCTCGCCGTCGTCGTCAGTCTCGTATTCGGCGCGCTCCTCGCCATCGTTCTCGAGAGTCGCCGGCGGCACCCCACGTCTGGTAGAGCGTGAACCTCCGCGCCGCCTCCGAGCTCCTCTTCGCCCTCGGCCGCCGCTATCCGAAGCTGCCGCCGGCGTTCCTGCGCGCGATGCCGCTCTCGCTCCTGCACGCGCTGCGCGCTCCCGCCCTGCGCGAGACGTTCAGAACGGCGTTGCGCTCTCCCTGGTACCGCGATGCCTTCGCCGCCGCTCGCGTCGATGTCGCGCGGGCTCGCCGCCCCGAGGACCTCGGCGATTTCTTCCTCGCTCCGGAGATCCTCAAGACGCGACCGGAAGCGCTTCTGGCCGGCACGCCCGAACTGGCCATCGAGAGCTCCGGTACCTCGGGCCACGTGACGCGCGTCTACCTGAGCCGAAAGGAGCTCGAGTACAACGCGCGGCAGGGCGGCCTCATGCTGGGCCTCTACGGCCTGGGACGGGACGACCGGATCCTCTCGACGCTCGGGCTCGACTGGGGTCTGGGCTCGCTGCTCGTCGAGCGGCTCGTGCGCCACACGCCGTGCTTCGCCATGGTCGTCGGCCGGGTTGATCCGAGCGAGGCCTACCAGCGGCTCGCCGAATACCGTTTCAACGTGATCATCAGCGACCCTTTCTGGCTGGCGCGCCTGACCGACATCGCGCGCGAGCGGGGCCGTCCGGGGCCGCTGAAGCTCCTGATCGGAGGTGGGGAAGGCATGACGCCCCGCACCCGCGCCGAGCTGGAGACGTTCTGGGGGGCGCTGGTCTGCATGACCTACGCTTCGACGGAGGCGGCGACCATCGTGGGCTTCGAGTGCACCCACCGTGGTGGGTACCACCTGAACGAGTTCGACTTCTACGTGGAGATCGTCGACGCGGATTCCGATGGCTACGGCGAGATCGTGCTGACGACGGCGAACCGGCGCGTGATGCCCCTGATCCGCTACCGCACGGGCGACGTGGCCCGCTGGCTGCCCGAGCCGTGCCCCTGCGGGCTGCCGTTTCGCCGGCTCTCGCCGCTTCGCGGCCGGCTCGACGAGCAGGTCTCGTGTGCGTGGGGCAACGTCCATCCTGACTTCTTCGAGCCCCTGCTGCGACGGGTGCCGGGGATCGTGAACGACTGGCAGGCGGCGCTCTTCGAGCGCGACCTGACGCCGGTCGTGCAGCTGCGCCTGGAGCTCGACGGGGACGGTGCAGCCCGGGAACGGGTGGTGCAGGAAGTGCTCGCAGGGCTCCAGCGCACGCAGCCCGAGGCGTGGCTCGCGTATTGCCAGCGCCTGATCGATCTCGAGGTGGTGTTCTTCGCTCCGGGAACCCTTCGGGCCGGCCGCAAGCTCCTTCGACTCGTGGACGAGCGGCTGACCGGGCCACCCCCGTGGGTCGGCCGGGCCATCCAGGGGATGCGACCGCGATGACCGGGGAGCGCCTGCCGGGATTTCGTTGGCGGCCTATCGTTCGATAGAATCTGTGGCCTCAGGGGGGGGTAGGGCAAATGCGAACGCGGAAGCTCGTCGCCGCCGTGGCGCTCGGGGCCCTGCTGGGCTCGGATCTGGCGCTCGCGGTGTCTCCGGCCCTCGGGCAAGCCCCCGGCGCCGGGAACGGCCAGACGCTCATGCCCTCTCTGGGCGGCGCGGACGGCGGCTACGGCCGGATGCTCCCCGGCCAGAGCACGACGGCTCCCTACGCCGCGCCCCAGCAGCCACCCCTGGCGCTTCCTCCCACGCAGCCGCAGGTCATCCAGCGCTCCGCCGGCCCGACGCCACTGAACGTATGCCAGCCCGGCGGGCGGACGTATCAGACGGTTTCGATTCCACGGACACGGCCGGCCGAGCCGCTTCCGCCGATGCAGCAGCCCGCCGGCACGGTGACGCAGGTCACCGTGTCGCAGAGCGCTCCGGGCGTTCCCCCGCAGACCGGTCTGCAGCCGACGACCGAGGCGAGGGCACTCAGCACCAGCGCGCCGATGGCGGTGCCCGAACTCGACGAGCTCTCCCGTATCGAGGCCGGCTACAACCTGGACCCCATCCGCGTCCAGCAGACCAACCTCGGCCCCTTCGGTACGCCGCTGCGCCAGTACGGCTACTCGATGTTCGCGGCCAACGTGTCGACGTTCGCGCCGGTCGACGACATTCCCGTCGGGCCCGACTACGTGCTCGGCCCCGGCGACGATCTGACGATCAACGTCTGGGGCGCGGTGGACAGTACCCTGGTCCGCACCGTCGACCGGAACGGGCGCATCCTGCTGCCGAAGGTCGGCGACCTCCGGATCTGGGGGCTCACGTTCTCGCAGGCCGATCGCCTGATCCGCGACGAGCTGGCCCGGTTCTTCCGCGGCTTCCAGACGAGCGTGACCATGGGTCGCTTGCGCACCGTGAGCGTGCACGTCGTCGGCGAGGTCTGTCAGCCGGGCGTCTACACCTTGAGCTCGCTGACCACGGTGACGAACGCGCTCTACAGCGCGGGCGGCCCGACGAAGCTCGGCTCGCTGCGCGAGGTGCGGCTCCTGCGCGGTAACGTCCAGGTCGCGCGCATCGACCTCTACGATTTCCTCCAGCGCGGCGACCGCACGCGCGACTATCGCCTCGAGTCGGGCGACACGATCTTCGTTCCGACCATCGGCGACGTGGTGGCGGTGTCCGGCGAGGTGAAGCGGCCGGCGATCTACGAGATCGCGAGCGGCACCCGGCTGGCCGACGTGGTCACCATATCGGGCGGGGTCACGCCCATCAGCTATCTCAAGCGCGTGCAGATCGTCCGCGCGCTCCCGAACGCCGAGCGGGCGACGCTCGACGTCGATCTCACGAGCTACTATCTGAAGGGCGACGAGGCGAGCAATCCGCCGGTCAACGCCGGCGATCTCATTCTCATCCACCGGAGCGACCCGCGCGTCTACAACGTCGTGAAGGTCGAGGGCGCCGTGCGCTATCCCGGCGCGTACGAGCTGAAGCCGATGATGCGGATCGGCCAGCTCCTGCCGGCCGACAAGCTCCTGCCCGAGGCGTACGTCGAGCGCGTCGAGGTGGCCCGCCGCCGCCCCGACCTTTCGATGGAGATCCTGGCCGTCGATCTCAAGAAAGCCTGGAGCGGCGACCCGAGCCAGGATCTGCTCCTGAAACCGCTCGACGAGATCACCGTGCGCACCGAGCTCAAGGCGGCGCGCACGATCGAGCTCGGCGGACAGATCGTGCGGCCCGGCGTCTACACGATCTCGGCCGGCGAGAAGCTCTCGTCGGTGCTCGAGCGCGCCGGCGGCTTCACCGACCGCGCCTTCCTCAAGGGGGCCCTGCTCACGCGGGCCGCGCTCCGGAAGACCGAGCAGGAGCAGCTCGACGCCTTCCTGAAGGTACAGGAGCAGCGCATGCTGGCCGCGGCATCAACGGTCGTCGTCGGAGCCGAAAAGGAGGAGGTCGCGTCGCAGCAGCAACAGCTGCAGGCGCGGCGCGAGATGCTGAAGGTCCTGGCCTCGAAGGTGGTGGTGGGGCGCATGGTGGTGCGCCTCGACGCGCCCGACAAGCTCAAGGGCACCGAGAACGACGTCGTGCTGCTCGACGGTGACACGCTCAGCGTTCCGGAGCCGCCGCAGTCGGTGCTCGTGATCGGCGCGGTGCGCAACTCGACCTCGGTGCAGTACAAAGATGGCGCCGGGATCGACTACTACATCAATCGGGTCGGGGGCTTTTCAAAGGAAGCGGACCAGAAGGAAGCGCACCTCGTGAAGGCCGACGGCTCGGCCATCTCGAGCTTCACGAACATCCGCGCCATCGAGCCAGGCGACGTCGTCGTGGTCCCGCCCAAGGAAGAGGAGAAGATTCGCTGGATGTCGACAGTTCGCGACATCGCCACGATCGTCGGCGCGGCGCTCCTGGGCGTCGCGGCCCTGGTGGCAATCTTCTAGCTGTCGCGAGCGTCGCGGTCAATCCGCGCTCGGTCTCGCTCCCGACGCTGCTCGACCGCTCGAGAAGGATCCGAAATCCGATGAGATGGTTCGTCGTGTCGATCGTCGCGCTCGCGCTGGCCGTCGTCGCGCGGGCCGAGAGCCAGCCGCGCCTG
>QHSM01000805.1 GCA_003221595.1 Candidatus Rokuibacteriota bacterium
GACCCCCCGCCTGACGCCGCTCGCCCTGTCGGTGGTGTCGCTCGCCGCGTGCGGGCTCGTCCTCGGCGTCTTCTCGGGCCGCCCCGAGCTCGTCGTCGCCGTGGTCCCGCTGGTCCTCGGTCTGTTCCGCCGCGCGCGCTCCCTCGCCTCGGGCGAATGGCGCATCGCGCGCGCGCTCTCGGCGGATCAAGCGTTCGAGGGCGAGCGCGTCGTGGTGACGATCACCGTGAGCGCCGGCGGACCGGTGCCGCTGCTGGAGCTGTACGAGCCGCTCCCGCCGTCGCTCAGGCTCGTGGCCGGCTCCAATCACGGCTTCTTCGCGCTGGCCCGCGAGCAGGAGGTTCAGTGGACGTACGAGGTCGAGTGCCGGCGTCGCGGACGGGCGAGCCTCGGCGTCGTGCACGCGCGGCTCTGGGATCGAGCGGGGCTTCATGCCGTCGAGAGCGCGGCGCGCGCGAGCGGGCCGCTGCGCGTCTATCCGCGCCGGCTTCCGTTGCGCCGGCTGCCGCGCCCGCGCCGGATGCAGGCCTCGGTCGGCAATTACGTGGCGTCGAGCGTCGGCCAGGGCATCGAGCCCGGCGACATCAGGGAGTTCGTCCCGGGCGATCGGATCCGGCACGTGAACTGGCGGGCGTCGCTCCGGTTTCGCAAGCTGTTCGTGACCCAGTACCATCAGGAGCGCAACGCCGACGTCATCTTGATGCTCGACACGCTCTCCGAGGCCGGCGCCGCCCCTGAGACGACGCTCGATGCCTCGGTCCGGGCGGCCGCGTCGCTCGCCGGGGCGTACCTCGCCCGAAAGGATCGGGTCGGGCTGATCGAGTACGGCGGACCGTTCCGCTGGGTCCGCCCCGGCTCCGGCCGCGGCCAGCGCGAGCGGCTGCTCGAAGCCCTGCTGCGGGCCGAGGTGGTCTTCAGCTACGTGCGGGGCGACGTCGGGCTCGTCCCGCGTCGTGTCTTGCCGCCCCAGGCGCTCGTGATCGCGATCAGCCCCCTGCTCGACCCGCACTTCGAGAAGGCCGTGGTCGATCTGGCGGCGCGTGGCTTCGATCTCGTGATCCTGAGCCCGTCGCCAATTCCACTCGTGCGGCGGACGATGCCGGCGTCGCCCAGCGTCGACCTGGCCTGCCGCCTGTGGGCGCTCGAGCGTCGCGCGCGCGCCGCGTCGCTGCAGCGGCTCGGGCTCACGGTCCTCGAGTGGGACCCGCGTGAGCCGCTCGAGCTCGCGCTCGCCGGCTTCAACCCGGCCCGGCGTCGCCTGGCGGGCTGACGATGTGGCTTCCCTCGGTGATTCTCGCCGTCGCGGTCCTCGGCTACCCGTTTCTCATCGCGCCGGCCCGGAGCATCCTGGCCATCGCCCTCGCCGCGCTGGCCCTCTGCGCCCTGGGACTGGTCGTGCGCTCCACGTCCCTCGTGACCGCCGGCGGCGTGCTCGCGCTCGGCCAGTATGCGCTCGCGCTCCGGCTCACGGGTGGGCCGCCCCGTCTCGCCGGTGCGGTGCTCTTCGGCGTGGGCCTTGTCCTTCTGGTGGAGACCGCCGATTTCAGTCGGCGCGTCAGGGGTGCGACGCTGGGCCCAGGGCTGGTCGCGTCGCAGGTGCGCTATTGGGCGGGATTCGCCGGGCTCGCCGGGGCCGCCGCGCTCGTCGCCGCCGGGCTCGCGATCGCGGCGAGCGCGGTGGTGCGTCTACCCTGGGCTCCCGCGTTCGCGGCGGGCGGGGCCGCGGCGGCGCTCGTCCGACCGGCCCGAATTTCCCCATGGGGTAGCCGATGGGGAGAATCGCGTAGGAGCGCACGCCCGGCGGCAGCCCGAGCGCCGCCTCGGCTTCCTTCTCGTAGAGCAGATGCCGAGTCGTGAGCGTGGCGCCGAGCCCGAGGGCGCGCGCCGCGAGCAGCATGTTCTGCACGGCGGGGTAGATCGACGCGCCGGAGCCGCGCGTGGGCTGCGCGGCGCCTTCCTCGAGGCACGCGACGATCCACACCGGCGCCTCGTGGAAGTGGTCGGTCAGATACTCGACCGCCGCGTGCTGCCGGTTGTACTGCTCGCGGCTCACGCCGGGCGGCGGCGTACTCTTCAGATAGCGCGGGCCGACCACCTCGTCGAACGCCTTCTTGTACCAGACCTGCACGGCCTGCTTGATCTTCGTGTCCTTGATGACGAGGAAGCGCCAGCGCTGGGTGTTGCCGCCGTTCGGCGCGCAGGACCCGGCTAGCAAGATTTTCCGGATCAGCTCGTCGGGAACCGGATCGGGATGCAGGCGGCGCATGGCCCGCATGTTCTTCATGATCTCGAACAGGTCGTCGTAATCCGCCATAGAGCCTCCTCTGTCACCGTCGTTCGAACGGCGGAATCATACCCCGAGCCGGAGGCTTGCGCCCACCGGCGGAATGACGCACGATCGGCGCGACCGCCACCTTTCACGATCAGAGGAGGAGACTCGATGACGACCGTCGGAAGCGGCACATACCAGTACGAGCTGAACGAATCGTGGGCGAAGCTGCCGACGGGCTGGGCGTGGGGACAGGTGAGCGCCGTCGCGACCGACTCGCAGGACCGCGTCTACGCCTTCCAGCGCAAGGACCCGCCGATCGTCGTG
>QHSM01000128.1 GCA_003221595.1 Candidatus Rokuibacteriota bacterium
TGTCGTTCGCCAATCATGTCATCACCACCATGACCAGAACTCGACCCGCACGACCCGCGCCAGCCGTCGCGTCATGAGCTGGAACAAGGGCTGCGGGCCGCAGTAAATCTTCGCCTTTCCCGTCATCTCCGGTTTCAGGAGCAGCGAGGCGTTCTCGATCTCGCTGGTGACGAGCACCACGCGCTCGCCGTTGCCCTCATCGGCAGGCTTGGGCGCCGCGACGGCTTCCTTGGGCGGGGTCCCTGCGGCCGCGGCCGAGCGGACGCTCGTCGCGATGGTCGTCACACGCCCCTCGAAGGTCTCGTGCGGATATGCGCGGAGCTTGATAGCGACCAGCTGTCCGACCTTGACCTCCGCGACCTCCTTCTCGGGGACGGCGATCAAGGTCATGACCGTGCTGAGGTCCTGGACTGTGGCCAGAAGGTCCCCCTTCGCCACGCTCTGGCCGACCATCAGGCGAAGCTGCCGGGACGCCGTGGTGACCACGCCACTGATGGGGCTGGTGACCTCCAGCAGGCGGGAACTTTCTTCGAGGTGCCGGCGCTTGGCCTGGAGTCGCGCGACCTCCGCTTCCCGGGCCTCGATCTCCTCCGGCCGGCTGCCGGCGACGAGCACCGTCTGCCTGCCCAAGGCCTCGGCCGCCTGGGTCTGGGCCAGGGCGAGCTCCTTCCGGAGCTCGCCGAGGTCGTCGGCCATGGTCATCGCCAGCTCGGCCCGCGCCTCCTCGAGCTGGCGCCCCGTGATCACCATCAGCTCCTCGGCGTCTTCGTACTCCTTGCGCGAGACGAGCTGGACCCCCCAGAGAGCCTTGAACCGCGCGTACTGGGCTTGCTTGTACCCGAGCGAGTCCTCGATCCTGCGCACGGTCGCCTGGAGCTTGGCGATCTGCTCGGAGCGCATCTGCTGGGCCTCGGCGATGCGCTTCTCGCTGTGGTCCCGCCGCGCCTCCGCCGTGACGACCTCGCGCGCGCCAAGCTCGATCTGCTCCGAGGTCGGTCCCGCCCGAAGCAAGCGCAGCATGGCCTGCTTCTCTGCGATTTCGCCCTGGACGCCGATGAGCTCGGCGGCGCGGTCGCGGTCGACGAGCCGTGCCACGACTTGACCTGTCCGGACCCGGGTGCCCTCGTCCACGTCCATGGATATGACGATCCCCTCCACCATGCTCCGCACGTCGCTACGATCGTTCGGGAGCACGGTGAACTCGCCGGTGACCTTGAGCTCCATGCGAACGAGGAGCAGCACGACGCCCGCCACGGCGATCACGGCAGCCGCCCTCAGGCGCCGCGCCGACTCTTCCCTGCGCCCTTTGGAAGGTCTCCCTCCGTTGGTAGGGCTCCCTCCGTCCCTGTCCGCCTCCCTCTCCTCGTCAGCGTCCTCAGGGAAAGCGGGGGGACCCGATGGAGGACGTTCAAGCGCCTTCGACCGTCGGGGGACGAAGCTCCGGAACCGTTTTCGGAGGCGGGGCCCGAGCAGGAGAACCAGGGGCAGGAGGCCCCAAAACTGATAGCGCCCGATGAGAAAGCCACCAAGATGGTACGTCGTGACACCGAGCAGCAAGAAAGAGTAGATCGACGCGGCCAGACCGTACAACACGAAGACCCGGCGCTCCCTCGGCGTCGGCGGCACCGGATCGCTCACGGAGCTACGCCCGGTCAGCAGGCCACCGATATAGGCGAAGGCGCGACGGCGGAGGTTGGGGATCCCGAGCGCGTCGCTCAGGAAATAGTAGCCGTCCAGCTTGATCAGGGGGTTGAGGTTCAACAGCGTCTTCAGGCCGGAGGTCGCGATCACCACCAGGGCGAGCAGGTTGATCCAGGTACCCGTGTCCGTTACCCGCCAGGTGGCGATGGCGACGGCCCAGATGAAGAGCTCGAAGTACGGGCCGGCGAACGTGACGAGCAGGCGCCGGGATTTCTTCGGGAACAGCCACGTATCGCTGACGTCGCAATAGAAGGCCGGCATGGAATATATCAGCATGAACCCGATGTCGTGGACCTGGCCCCCGAATCGCCGACACGTCACGCCGTGAGCAACTTCATGGGCCATCGCCACGAAGAATACGGTGAGCCAGACGAGCGCCAGGACATCGAGCCGGAACAGACCCTTCACGTCCCGCGCGAGGTCGCCGGAGCTCATCACGCTCATGAGGAGCGCGGTCAGGATCAGCGCGGAGGAGAAGGTCAGGAAGGTGCGGGTGAAAAACGGCTGGGACGGCCCGACCAGCCAGCCCAGGAAGCGGTTGGGATCGCAGAGTCGAAGCCTCAGGTAGAACGGATTCCCCTGGATCCGCCGGCGCGGCGCGGGAGCTTTCTCTGGTGCGGCGGACTCGAGCAGCCCGAGCTCGCGCAGGGTGCGGACGAACCGCGCGATCGTCTCCTCCTCGAGGGGGGCGCCGAACCGCTCCTCCGCCCTGCGCCGGACAACGTCGAGGGAGGTCGAGCCGTCGAGCTGCCTTACGACGAAGTGCTCGACCTCGCGTAGTCCGAAGAACTCCTGGGTCACGGGGTCTTTGACAACGAACGGCTTGCCACTGCTGGAGGAGGTGTGAGCGCGAATGATGAGGTCGCTTCGGACCTTTGGCCAAGAGACTGTCGCGGTGGTTCCCGGTGTCATGTCTCCCCGATCTCCCAGGTAAAGCCGGCCCCTGGGTTCTGTCCCGCCCGCCGGACCGGCTGAAGGCCCGCCGGGCAGGACAGAACCCTTTGTCGGCCTAGGCGGCCAGCGCCGTTATCGGCGCCGTTGCTCGTCGAGGTCCTTTACTGCCGTTCGCGTCCTTACTTAGACGCCTTAGTGTCCTTGCTGCCGTGGCCCTTGCTGCCGTTGCTGCCGTGGCCATGACTGCCGTTGCTACCGTGGCTGCCGCCGGTGCCGTGGACCAGCCCCGGAGCGATACGCGCCTCGAGCCTCTCGATCCCTAGTTCGAGCTTGGGCTGCTTTGCCATTGGCCTCTCCATTTCCGACCTTGCCTCGACGGATTCGATTTACGGAACTGCCCGACGACGGGCGCACCATCGCGTCGTCGTCCCTTGACGACTCCTGCACCTCCTTTCAGGGCGTGGCCCACACGGGCGTTCTCAGTCGCGCGCGGGCCCCGATCCACGCCGATCACCCACCCCCCGAAAGCTCGCGTCAGTCGGCAGTGGATCGATCCCATTTGTTACGATCAAGCTTTTCAGCAAGCCGCCACGGGGTTCAATCCGGCGATTCGCGGATTCCGGGTCCGGCAAATTCCCACCAGTTCCGGAATTCGTGGGCCGCGGGCCGACTCAAGCACGGAACTCGAGAAGTCGCTCCGCCGTTGTCACCAGCGAGTTGCCACCACCAAGTGAGATGTGAAGTCTCGTGCCTAAAGATGACAATGTTCTTTCAGGGCTCTCACAGCTCGCCACTCACGAGCACCGCAGAACTACTGGTGTTTGCGAAAAATCAGCTCTCGGTATGATTTTTGCGGTCGTTCCGCTCTGGAGGGTCCTTCCGATGACACCGGTTGGAGATCAGGCGCACACTCCGCGACGCACTGGCGTCGGACGACGCTCCACGCTGGGGTTGTACGCGCCTCTGATCGATCGATTGCTGCGTGAGGATCCGGACCTCTCGACCGCCGGGATCCTGAACCTACTCCGCGACGCCGGCTATGCCGGCGGCAAGACCGCTCTCTACGAACTGGTCAGGCGGCTGAGACTCCTCACGTCGCGATAATCCGGCGAGAGGACATCGTCACCCGCCTCACCGCCAGTCGTCGAGCAAGAGGGTCTTCGCGTACACCCGGGTGGAGGCCCACCGCTCGGCCCAGGGGCCCGGAAGGTTGCGCGAGCTGGATTTGAACCAGCGACCTTCCGGTTATGAGGCTAGTTGGGCCCTTTCACGGCCAAAACAGGGCCAAGCGACCAGGGTCTGAGGGGGGGACGATGCGGTGCAATGTCGGCTACTGGTCCTTTACCTTCAAGTCCTCCCAAGGATAGGCATAGCCGGTGGTGATTGTCGGAAAGACGTCCTGCCATTTATGCGCCGCGACCCGGGGGCCGATCGCGTTGACGAACGCGTGGCGGAACACGGGCACCAGGTAGTAATTCTCGAGGATCCCGCGCTGGATCTCCTCCGCCAGTTTCTTTCGCTCCGCCGGATTGATCGACCGCTCGTATTGGTCGAACTTACCGTCGAGGTCAGTGACGCAGATGCGGTCACGAGAGTTGAAGCCGCCGCACTTGAAAAAGGCTTCGTACCAGAATGACCAGCTCCCGGCGATCCTGGTGGCCTGAAAGAGGATCTGGATCCCGGGCCAGTCTTTAAGCCCGCCCTGCAGCCGCTGCAAGAAGATGCCCCGCTCCATGGACTGCAGCCTCGCCCGGATGCCGATCTCGCGAAGCTGCGCGATGATCCGCTCGCCGCGGGAGTAGAACGGGGGCACGGGCGTGACCCAGTCCACGTCGAAACCGCTGGGAAATCCCGCCTCGCGCATCAGCTGCTTCGCTCGCTCGACGTTGCGCTCGAACTCCGGCCACTCGATCGCGTACTGCACATCGTTGTTGATCCAGTTGCCCGTCGGCTTGCCCAGACCCCCCGACTCCGCTTGGTTCATGGCCCGCCGGTCGATGGCCAGGCTCACGGCTTCGCGCACCCGCTTGTCACGGAAGGGATTCCTTTGATCCTGGAATCCGGGGAACTCCAGCCACCAGGATCCGGAGAGCACCGGCGCCAGCATGACGCCCGGAAGTTTCCCGACCTTGTTAATCAGCTCGCCGGGAACGAAGTAGATGATATCCGCCTCGCCGCGCTCCAGCATGGCGACCCGGGTGGCCGCCTCTGGCACCGAGATCATCACCAGCTGCTTCACGTTCACCGGACGGTAGTAGCCGTCGAAGGCCTCCATCTCGATCTTCACGCCCGGCTCTTGTCGGACGAGCTTGTAGGGACCGGCTCCGATTGGTTTCTGCTTGAAGGCATCCGCGCCCGCCTGCCTGTAGTACTTCTCAGGCACCACCCAGCCGGCCCCGGCGACGTTCGCGGTCCCGAAGAGGATGGCGAAGTCGAGGAAGGGCTCTTTGAAGAGGAAGCGGATCGTGCGGTCGTCCACGATCTCGACGCGCTCCGTCTTCTTTTTGAAGACGTCGGCCTTAGCACCCCGGTAGTTCTCATAGCTGAACTTGACATCTTGCGGAGTGACCGGCTCGCCGTTGTGGAATTTGATCCCCTTCCGCAGCGTGAACGTGGCGCTCTTCGAATCCGCGGCGACCGTGAAATGCTCGGCCAGAGCAGGATGGTTGTAGAGCTCAGTGCCCTGATTCTTGATGAGGGCATCGTGGATCGCGGTGAGGAAGTTGTCTGGAGTGGCGGTGCCGTCGTGCTCCTGGGGGTCTAGCCAGCGCGATGCGAGGCCGGCATGCCACGCGAGGACGATCCTGCCCTTAGCCGCGGCCCCGGCCCGTGACGAGAAGGGTATGGTCGCCGACACGACAGCGGTCAGAGTCAAGGCGACGGCCACAGGGTAGAAGAGAGGACGTACCCTGAATCCGAAGCACTTCAATTCGCGTCGGTCGACTCGCTGACGAGTTGGTACCGGGCCCGAGTGATGAGAACCCATTTCGCTCTCCTTCTATA
>QHSM01000807.1 GCA_003221595.1 Candidatus Rokuibacteriota bacterium
TCTTCGGCGGCTCGGCGCCCGACGGCCCGGCCGTCGTTTGCCCGCAGTCTCCTGGCACCCCGCCCCTGGCGCCATGGACGGCGCTGGCCGCTAACGCCTACCGCACCAGCGTCCCGTGTGGGACAGGCTCGCGAATCCTGCCCCCGTACGTCGTGAAATCCGTGGGAGGCGTGAAAGTCGGCATCCTGGCATTCACGACCGATCGCGGCCCTCAGGTGGTGGGGACGAACATCACCCAAGGGATCTGCTTCACGAAAGGCGACGCCGAGGTGACGGCGTTCATCCCGATCCTGCGCAACGTCGAGCACGTCGACCTGCTGGTGATGGTGTCCGAGCTGGGACTGGCCAACAACATCCGCTTGGCTGAGGCGCACCCGGGCATCGACGTCATCCTCTCGTCCGACATGCACGAGCGGACTCCAGCGCCCGTGGTGACCAGTACCGGCACTGTCATCGTCGAGGAAGGCGACGGCGGCACCATGATCGGAGAGCTAGAGATCAAGCTCAAGAGCTATGGGATCAAGGAGTGGACCTGGACCGCCCACATCATCAACAGCACCATCGCCGAGAATCCGACCATCGCCGCGAAGGTCGCCGAGGTGCGCAAGACCTTTGTCAGCGGGCCGGACTTCTGTCAGCCGACCGAAGCATGTGCGCATGTCAATCCATTCAACAGCACCCGGCTCCAAGCTCCCATCGACACCGTGGTGGGCTACACGACCATTCCGCTCCACCGCGCCAACTTCTCCAACGAACCGATGCCCGCGGTCATCGAAGGATCGTCGCATGAGGCCCCAGTGGCCCCCGACGGCGGCCCGGGGCTGATCACGCTGGCGGACCTCTACAACTTCATCCCCATCGGTCCGCTGATCGCGAAGGGGACGGTTTCGGGGGCGGCCGTGAAGAGTCAGATCGAGAGCGCGGCGGACGGGGCCTTGAATCCCAATGTGAGCCTCTGGACGGGCGGCTGGCTGTTCAACTTCGCCGGCCTCACCATGGACGTCAATCCGTACGGCGGGACCAATGGCCGAGCGTCCAATATCATGGTCCGACCCTGGGGGACGGAGACGCCGGTTCCCCTCGACCCTCTCCAGAGCTACACCTACGCCTCATATTTTTATGCCTCGGATCCCACTCTCGTCAACCGAACTCCGGCGACCAACATCACCGTCGTCACGGACATCGACGGGGTAACCCTCCTGGACGGGACTGAAGTGGTCGCCCGTTACCTTCAGCTGCTGCCGAATCAGACGGTCACGGCCGACGTGCTGGGGCCGCTGCCACGGAATCGGCTGGCGGCGTCCAATCCGTCGCTGTGCCCGCTGCCCCCGCCGAGTTTCGTGAACCCGGAAATCCAGCCGTTGAGGGGAGTCCCGGTCGTCCCGGGGATCCCGGTCCTGTGCCCTCCATCGCCGTGACGCAGACGACCTGAGCCCGCCGCCCAATCGTCCATGTCGTGAGCATTCGAGTTGATGCGGGTCAGTCCGTGCGCGGCGCGTTTCATGAACGCGTGCAGGTCGGGGCCGAACAAGTCGAGCCGCGCATTGGCGAAGCCGCCCAGACCGCTCGGCTTCAACGCCGAACCGGTGACAATGAACGAGCTGCCGAACCCGCCCTTGTGGCTGGTCTTTGCGTAGCGGTCGTAGGACATGTATTGCGCGCCGGTGGTACCCATGTGGTTCTCGACGTTCTCGTCGAAGATTGCCCATGTGCCGGAGGCGTAATGCGTCATCATGTATTTGCCGACGAGGCCGCTCGAATTGGCGAGGCCCTTCGGGTGCTTGTCGTTCGCCGAGTTGAGCATGATGCGCGGGTTCTGCGCCGCCCAAGCGGCGAGCACGACGACGGCCGCCGGCTGAAACTGTTTCTCCTTCTTCTGGTCGTAGTACTCGACGCCGGTGACGCGATTGCCCTTGGCGGTGGTGAGCGCGCGCGTGACCGTGCTCCACGGGCGCACCTCGGCGCCGGCCTTTCTTGCGTCGGCGAGGTAGGTGACGAGCGGGTTGGCGAGCGCGCCGATCGGACAGCCGACATGGCACCAGCCGTCGTAGATGCAGGCTAAAACGTCGCCTCGGAGCCGAGGTAGTGCTCGATGATCTCGCTCCCGGTCGCGCGCCACACGCCCTCGTGGCGCAGGATGTAGGCGAGCGCCGATTCGAGCGCGCCGATCCGGTGCGGCATACCGATGATGAATGGATGTAGGCAGATCGCCATCACGTGGCCCGACTGCGCCCCCTCGCGGTAGAGCGTGTCGAACTGGCGGCGGATCATCAACTCGAACTCGTCCGACGACCGGCCGGCGCGCAGGATCTGCGGCAGATCGTTGATCTCCCCGGAGTACGGGATCGAGCACAGGCGCTGGCCCCCGACGTTCATCAGATAGGGCTGGTCGTCGTTGATCCAGTCGGCGACGTAGGTGGCGCCTGCCTCGACGAGGTAATCGAGCGTGTGCCAGCTCTCTTGTAGGCCGGACGAGAGCCACCCTTT
>QHSM01000129.1 GCA_003221595.1 Candidatus Rokuibacteriota bacterium
TGCGTCCCGGCCTCGTCGGTCACGGATGCGCGCGAATAGGCCGGCTCCAGGCGCTCGTTGAACCAGAGCTCGACGCGCGGGGGAGACTCGGTCAGGCTCGATCGTTGAGCCGGGATCGACTTGACCAGGACCGCGTGGGCGAGAGCGGCCGTCGGCAGCAGCGCGAGCCCGAGGACCCACGCCGCGAGAAGCTGCTTCCTCACGGGCCCCTAGTGCGGGCGCAGGGCCATCCCGTGCGGCGCCTTCCCCACGGGGATCGTCCGCACCTGGCTGTAAGTCGAGAGGTCGATCACGCTGACGAGGTCGGCCCAGCGGTTGGTCACGAGCGCCCGGCGACCGGTGGGCTCCATGGTCACGAGGTCGGGATAGCCCTTCTGGGGGATCGTCGCGACGATCTTGTCGTCGGAGGTCCTGATCACGACGATCTTGTTGGTCTTGCGCAGAGTTGTGTAGAGGTACTTGCCATCGAGGGTGAGGGTTGCTTCGTGGACGATCCCGGGCAGCGCGATCTCCCCGACGGTCTTGTTGGTGGCGGTATCGATCTTGAGGATCGCCTTGTTCTCGCCGGCGGCGGCGTAGAGCAGCTTGCCGTCGGCGGTGAGAGCGAGCCCCATCGCGTCGCCGCCGCCGTGGACCACGCGCCCCACGACCGTGCGCTGGGCGACGTCGATCACGGTCACGTCGCCCGCCGTCTCCCCGGAGACGTAGAGGAGCTTGCCGTCGCGGGAAAAGATGGCATGGGCGGGCCAGGTCGAGACGCCCACTCGCCCGTCGATCTTCTCGGCCTTGAGGTCGTAGAAGATGATCTCGTCGTTGCTCGTGTCGCTCGACCAGTCCAGGACGAGCAGATGGCGGCCGTCGGGCGTGAAGGCGAGGTTGTAGGGATTACCCCCGATCTTCACGCGCTTGACCAGCTTGCGGGACTCGGCGTCGATGATCCCGAGGTCGTGGCTCTTGTCGTAGACGACCCACGCCGTCCGGCCGTCCGGATGGAACACGATCCGGTTGGGCTTGCCCTGGCCCAGGGGGAGGGTGCCGACGACCTCGAGGGTGTCGGTGTCGATGACCGAAGCCGAATCGCCCTTGGTGTTGGTGATGAACAGGGTGGCCGCGGTGGCCGGCGCGGCGCCGGCAAGCATGGCGACGATGACCGCGATCGCGGCAAGTCTCACAGCTGCCCTCGCTTTCCGATTGGCCCGTCAGCGGGTGATCTTCTGGATGGCGATCACCGCGACGTTGGGCGGTACTCCCCGTACCGTGAATCGTACCGCGTCTCCGACGGAAACCGCCTCCTGAATCTTCGGGGAGGCGACGCGAAAGCCCATGGTCATGGCGGGCATGAATTCGTTGATCTCCCCGTGCGTGATGACGAGCACGTTGAGCTCGGGGAAGATCGCGCGCACCACGCCCTCGACCGTCCACTCGCGCTCCACGCCGCTCAGCGCGGTGGCGCGAGCCGCCGCCAGCTCGCGCTCGAGCCGGGCGGCCCGCACGCCCCAGAACGCGTAGCCCCAGCCGGCGCCGACGACCAGGGCGAGGTTGAAAAGGACCACCGCCTTCCACGCCTGCATCAGTGCACGTGCTCCTCGGGCGGCGGCTCGACCGGTACCCGCTCCTGGTTCAGCTCCTGGATCTGCGCCAGGAGCGGCTCCATCTCCGCGGCCTGGCCCCGGCTCCTCGCGATGGTGCGGACGTAGCCCTGACGATCGATCAGGAACTCCGCGTGAGGCGCCGCGGCGAAGAGCCGGTAGGTCGCCACGATCGCCTCGGCGCCGTCCGTCACGACGGGGAAGAGCACGCGCGGATCGTCGCCGAGCCGGCGGATGGCGTCACGATCGGCGTCGGTCGGCACCGCGATCACCTCGACGCCCAGCATGGCCAGGGTGCCCTCGCGTCCCGCGATCTGGCTCATGCGGGGGCGCGACTCGGGCAGCTGATAGAGCACGAGCAGGACGACACGCCCCCGATACTCCTTCAGCGAGCGCGGCGGCGTCGGCCCCACGGCAAACGCGAAATCGGGCGCGACGAGCCAGCGCCGGTCGGGCTCGACGGCCGTTCCCATGCCGCGGGCCGCGTCCCCGGCCGACAGCGCGCGCAGGAAGTTGATCAGGTCCCAGCGCTGATCCTCGCTGAGCCGCGCGCCGAACCCGGGCATTCCCGCCGCCGGGATGCCGTTCGTGAGCCACCAGTAGAGATCGCCCGCGGTGTGCTGAGCCGTGTGGGGAGCCCGCAGATCGGCGGGAGGCCGGGGGAGATTGAGACCGGCAGGCCCGTCCCCGGCGCCCCTGGCACCGTGACAGGCCACGCAGCTCTCGCGGTAGAGCGCGGCGCCGGAGGCGACCGACGCGGCCTGATACGGGACCGAGGGACGCAGATAGGTCGTCGGGTAGGCGTCGATGGCGAGGGGAGGAAGGGCGAGGCCCGCTCCCGCGCCGAGCGCGACGAGCCCAAGCGCGCCGAGCGGCAGCATGCGGCTCCGAAGCGTCGCGGCGGCGACCAGCCCCGCCAGTCCGAGCACGGCGATCTGGCTTCCGATCAGGGCACGCGTTGCCGCGGCGGACGCCCCCTCGAGCGCGGTGGTGGAGAGGCGGATCGCGAACGGCCACACCGGCGCGTCGTGGCGCGCGGGCGGCGTGACGCCGAGCGCGGCGACCACACCCAGGATTGCCAGCGCCAGGCACGCCTCGGCGACGACGAACCCGGACAGCCGTCGCATCGCCGGGCGACCGACGGTCGCGCCGTCGCCGCCGAGCCGGGCGAGCAGCACGGAGCGGTTCACCATCGCCAGCAGAAGGGCGAGCGCGAGGAACAGAAGCTTCGCGAGCAGCAGCCGGCCGTATCGCGTTCCCACGAGCCCGGCAACGCTGCCGACGTGGACGGTCGCGAGCAGCGCGCCGGTCACGGCGAGGATGGCGAAAGCGCCGAGCGCCACGCGCGAGAAGCGCCGCGCGGCGAGCACGGCGTAGGGCCGGGCGTCCGAGCCCTCGCTGGTCGCGGCGGCCCGCAGCAGGAGCGCCAGCGGCACGAGGCCGCCGACCCATACGCCGGCCGCGACCACGTGCAGCGCGTCGAGCGCGATCGCGCGCGCGGTGCCCGGCTCGACGGCGGCGGCGATCGGGAGCAGCGCGGCGGCGCCGAGCAGCACCCCTTCGCCGCGCGCGGCGCGCCAGTCGACGCGCCGGTCGACCGACAGCCGGAGCAGGAGAAATGCGGCGAGCAGTACGAGGAGGCCGAAGCGAACGAGCCAGACGTGCCCGGCCTGCGTCTCCACGACGACGCGCGCGATCGCAGCGAGGTCGAGGGCCGCCGCGACGCGGCCCTCGAAGAGGGCAGTCTGGAGGGAAAGCACGACGAGCCCGGAGGCGAGGGCGACGACGGCCAGCGCGCGCGTGGCGGCGAGCGTGCGCTGCTCCCAGCGCCGTGCCGTCGGGCGGTCGGACTGTCCCGCCATCACGATCATCACCGAGCCGCCGACGAGGAAGATCGAGGTGGCGAGATGGACCCAGCGCGCCACGAGTCCGAGCGCGAGCACCGGGCTAGTGTACCGGATCGTCGGCGCTATACTGACCGCGGCCGACGATTATCGAGCATGCCGCCCGACGAACGCCGCCTTCGCGCCGTCTTCTTCGATGCCGGGAATACGCTGCTCCGGATGAACTACGCGGTGATCGCCGCGGAGCTCGGCCGCCACGGGGTCCACGCCGCGCCCGGCGAGGTGCAGCGGGCCGAGTGGCGGGCGCGCGTTCGGCTGGACGACGAGGTGCTCTCGCGCTCCAGCCCCGGCGATTCCACGGAGAACCGCTCGACCGCCGAGCGCTACCTGGGCTATCTGCTGGACGCACTCGGCGTCACGGACCGGGCCACGGTGGAACAGATCGTCGCTTGGCGCCGTTCGTTCAATCTGCCGGTGGGAGTCTGGAATACCGTCGATCCCGACGCGGCGGACGCGCTCTCCGCGGTACAGCGGGCGGGCCTTCGGGCCGCCGTGATCTCGAACTCCAACGGCTCCGTGCGGTCGATTCTGGAGGCGCTCGGGCTGACCGGCCATCTCGACTTCGTCGTGGACTCCGCCGAGGTGGGGGTGGAGAAGCCCGACCCGAGGATCTTCGAGTTGGCGCTGGCCCGCGCGCGCGTCGCCCCGGGCGAGGCGGCGTACATCGGGGACCTGTACTCCATCGACGTGCGGGGCGCGCGGGCCGCGGGAATGCGCGCGGTCCTCCTCGATCCCGGCGGCCACTGGGGCTCTCGCGATTGTCCCCTGGCCCCCGACCTGCCCGGCGCCGTCCGCATCGTGCTCGCGTGGCGCTGAGCCGTTTCCTCTCCGTGCTTCTGCTGGCGGCCGCCGTCGTCGGCTGTGCGACGGCGCCGCCGCAGTCGGACCTCGACGCGGCGCTGCGCGAGGCGGTG
>QHSM01000130.1 GCA_003221595.1 Candidatus Rokuibacteriota bacterium
CGCGCGCACCGCGTGCTCGCCCTTCTCCGCCGACTCCAGGGCGAGGTCGGCCGAGGCGGCCGACTGCTCGGCGTTCTCCGCCACCTGGCGCATCGAGCGCGTGAGCGCTTCCATTGTGTCGCTCACCGCCACCGCCTCTCGCGACTGCGTCTGGGCGCCGCCGGCGGTCGCTTCCATGGTGCCCATCATCTCGGTCGAGCTCGTGAGGACTTGATGCGCCGCCTCGCGCACGCCCTCGATCAGGGTCGCCAGCTCCTCGACCATCACGTTGATCGCGTCGACGACGCCGCCGAGGACGTCCGAGGTGACCTGGCCGCGACGGGTGAGGTCGCCCCGCGCGATCTCGGTGGCGGTGTCGAGGAACCGCATGATGTTGCGCTGGAGATCCTCGCGCTTATGCCGCTCCTCGTCGCGCTCGGATTCGGTCTGGACCTGCGAGCGCAGGCGCACGATGGTGTCGTTGAAAGTGGTCGCGAGCTGTCCGATCTCGTCGCGCGACGACACGGTGACCAGCCGCGTGAGATCGCCCTGACCCACGCGCTCGGCCGCCCGGACGACCTGGGTCACCGGCTTCGTGATGTGATGGGCGAAGAGCACGCCGGCCAGCACCGCCAGCATCGCGATGCCGACGAACACGAGGAGCAAGTACTGGCCCGACCGGCCCGCCGCCGCCGCGATGATCGAGCGGTCCATCCCCACGCGGACCGTTCCCAGCTGGCCCGCGAGCACCGGCACTCCGATGTCGATGATCTGCTGGGTCGCTCCGGTGACCGGGTCCGGGTACGCGATCTCCTTCACCTGCTGGGTCGCGTCGCCCGGCACCAGGTTCCGATCGACGATGCCGGGCGGGACGAGGGGCGCGAAGGTGTGGGCGACCAGCGTCTTCTGCTGGTCGTACACCATGACGTACTTCACGCCGTTGATGGCGCCGAGCTGGTCGACGAGCCCCTGCACCGTCGACGCGTCGCGGTGGAGCATGCGGTCGACGGCGGAGCTGGCCAGGCTTCGCGCGATCGCGGTGCCCTTGGACGTGAACTCGTCCGTCAGGTTCGTGGTGAGCGCCCGCACGGAGATCCACCAGGTGATCGCCGCCAGCGGCACCAGCGTCACGGCCAGAAACAAGATGAGCTTCGAGAGCAGACCGAGTCTCAGCTTGCGTTGCCTCTTCATACTTTCACCGCGGCCGCCCAGTCAGAGACGGGGGCCCACCGTCCGTTCACCACACTGGTGAAATACACGTTGTCCAGCCCCTGGTGGCGCTCCGGCCCGAAGGTGAGCGGCGCGCCGATCCCGAGATCGAAGTTCTTCAGCGATTCAAGCGCCTGCCGGAAGCCCGCGCGGGTCGGGCTCGGGCCGCTTCGGCGCAACGCCTCGACGATGACCTTGGCGTTGACGAAACCCTCCAGGCTGCGGAAGCTGAGCTGCTCCGCCGCGTGCTGGGGGTCGCGCAGTCCCGGCGGCAGCTGTGGATTGTGCTTGTCCATCAGCGTGCGGTACTCGACGACCGCCGGCAGGCCCACGTCGTCGTAGCTCGGGACCACCTGGGAGTTGATCAGCCCGCGCGTGTAGTCGCGCCCGGTGGTCTTGCCGTGGCTCAGCAAGAGGCTCAGCATCGCCTCGGAACCGACGAACGAGACGTTCGAGATGGGCACGGTCCAGCCCCGATCCCGCGCGGTCCGGACGAACGCGCCGCAGCCTTGGTAGGAGCCGGTGCACAGGACCACGTCGACCCCGGCCTGGCGGAGCGCCTGAACGGCCGGACTTACGTCGGCGGCGAACCTGGCGGAGTTGCGCACATACGTCGCCTCGGCCGCGATCGTCGCTCCGCGCTGCGCGAGGCCTCGCGCCACGCCGTCGGTCCCGCTGCGGCCGTAGGCGTCGATCTGGTAGTAGACCCCGAACTTTCGCGCGCCGGT
>QHSM01000131.1 GCA_003221595.1 Candidatus Rokuibacteriota bacterium
TCGACGAGCTCGATCGTGTTCTTGATGCAGGGCGTCGGCTCGTTGCCGTCGTCGAGCGCCACCACCGAGATCGTGCGGCCGTGCACGCCGCCGCGCTGGTTGATCTCGGTGTAGTAGACCTGGGCGCCGCGGTAGAGCTCGGTGCCGAGTCCCGCGGACGGTCCCCGGAAGGCGGCGCTCATGCCGATCTTGAGGTCCTTGGCGTTCACGCCGGGCGCCCCGGGGCCCCGCGGGTCGACAACGCCTCTGGCCGGCGCCTGGGCCCATGCCGTCCGCCGGCCGAGGAGGCCGCCGATTGCGGCCCCGGACAGGATTTGCAGTATTGCCCGCCGCTGCATCGTCATCCCTCCTTGTCGCGCCCCTCGCGGAGCGCGCGCAGAAGTCTGGCCGGATCGAGCAACGGAACGAGCCGCTCGCCGTCGGGCAGAAACCCGAGCGCCCACTCAGCGTGCGGCTGTGGACTCGACTCATCGAGGCTCGTGATCCCACCGAACGCCTCGAGGCTGACTTCCCCGTCGATGACCAGGGCGACCTCGCATCCCTCCGCCTCGACGATCAACGTCCAGAGCTTGCGTGCGCTCCGCCGCGCGGCCAGCTTCAGCACGCCGCGCGCGTCGGCGATCGGGACGACGTCGCCGCGCAAGTTCGCCACGCCCACGAGATGGGGAGAGGCCAGCGGCACCGTCGTCCACTCCTGGAAGACGGCCACTTCGCGCACCTGGGTGACGTCGATCGCGAACGGCTCGCCGGCCAGCGTGAAGACGCACGCCCGAACCGCCGCAGAGCTGTCGAGAAGGCTTGTCGTCATTTGAGGAACCGTCCGACGATCGTGACGAGCTGCTCCGGCGTGAACGGCTTCGGCAGATACTCGTCCGCGCCCTGCCGCATGCCCCAGACGCGATCGCTCTGCTGGTTCTTCGAGCTGACGACGACCACTCGCGTCTCACGGATCCGCTCGTCCTTGCGCAGGCTGCGGAGCACCTCGTACCCGCTGCGCCTCGGCATCACGATGTCCAGCAGGACGACGTCCGGGCGCTCCTTGACGATCTTCTCCTCGAGCTGGTCGCCGTCGAGGTAGGTCAACACGTCGTGACCCACCGATCGGAGGATCGTCTCCATCACCCGGAGCTCCGAATACGCGTCGTCCACCACCATCACCTTGGCCATCGAGCGCAGGCCTCCCCTGGCGCGGTGTGCCGGGTCTTCATATACGTGTCTCAGTGCAACCCGTCTGCCAGAGCGACTGTCGGTATGACGCGGCTTTAGCGCGAACAAACAGGGCCTTACGGCGATTTGGCTCGTCTTTCGGCCGGTCATCGTGACAACCGGTCCGCGCGCGTGACAAGCCTGGCATCGGCGATGCACCTTTCTCGGAAGCACACCCCCTCAGGGACCATCCATCGCGCGGGGGCGGGGCGAGCGGACCGACAATACTTCTTGCTGTGTTCCCGGGGTCCCCGGAGTAATCTTTACCCTCACCAAGGAGAACCCGGCATGCAAGACAGCGAACGTTCCCTCCTCATCGTGGTCCCGCGCACCGGCCAAGAAGCGGGTCGGTCGCTGCTTCAGGTCTTCGGGGAAGATCCGGCCGTGCAGGTCGTCGTCGACCGCCGGTTCAACGACCGGCGAGTGCGATCCGGCGCATTTCGACCCGAGCGCCGGCACGGCGAGCGGCGCCATCGACTCGACGCGGACTCAGAGCTCCGCGTCGACCGATGGATCGCGATTCCCCGTGCCTCGAGCCAGATCGATTTGGGGGATCCTGACGCGAAGGCGATCCTGTTCCTCTGCTGTAGCCAGCATGCCGTGCCCTGCCAGCGGTGCCAGGACACGTATCGCATCGGCTGGATCTCGCGCTCGGACACGGCGCTGTTTTCGTGCCCGCTGTGCGGCAGCGATCTGACCGCGGTCGTCGCCGCCCACGCGCAGACCTGCGTCTACTGGGCGAGTCGCGTCTCGAGCGCGAAGAAACCGCGGACCCGGGTCAGCGTTGAAGAGCCGTCGGCCCGGGCGGCGACGGGGTAGCGGACGGAGGCGTCCTCTTAGCGCGAGAGTCCGGCCAGGAGCGTGCCCGGCTCGAAGACGACTCCGCGCGCCATCACCCGCTCGATCCGCCTGATGTTCCGGATGTCCGCGAGCGGATCGGCGGTGAGCACCAGAAGATCGGCGGCGCGGCCGGGCGCGATGGTCCCGAAGACGTCCTGCTTGCCCAGCCGTTCGGCCGGACGGCGCGTCGCCGCCACGATGGCCTCCATCGGCGAGAGCCCGGCTCGCACGAGCAGCTCGAGCTCGCGGTGCAGTGAGAAGCCGGAGACGATCGCGACGTTCGGACAGTCGGTCCCGGCGAGCACGATTCCGCCCGCCCGCTGAAATCCGCCGACGAGGGTAAGGATGTTGTCCCACGCGCGGCGCATTCGATGCTTCGCCCTCTCGGAGGCGTCCAGCGCCGCCCGCCGGCGCTCGGCCCACCGCTCGACGAGGTCCTTCGCCACCGGCGCGGGCAGCCGCGGGAGGAGCCGCGTGCGCTCCGGATCGTCCATCGACGTGTCCCCCACGTCGTCGCCGATCGCGCCCGGGCGCGCGGCGTAGAGGACCAGCGTCGGATCCAGCGCGGTGCCGGCCTTAATCAGGCCGTCGTAGAGACGGCGTACCGCGTCCGATCGCGGATCGAGAGCGTCGAGCCAGCGCCAGAGCCACCCGCCGTATTCGAACGGACTCAGCTTCGCCGGCTCCGCCAGGTGAAATCCCGCCGGGGCAAGCTGTCCGAAGACGTTGACGTGCTCGACCGAGTCGACACCGGCGAGCGCCGCCTCGACGCCGGAGGTAGCGTGCTGGTGCATGAAGACGGGAAGGCCGCGAGCGTGCGCGCGCGCGCAGGCACGACGGGCCGTCTCGGGGCGCACCGTGACATAGAGCTTGATTCCATCGACCCCCGCGTCCGCGAGGGCGTCGACCTCGGCCTCCGTTCGCTCCGCATCGAACCGCCGGCAGAACCCGGCGAAGCCCGGGTACGGATCGCCCTCCTCCAGCATCGGTCCGGTGAAGAGGATCCGCGGGCCCGGCCTGGCTCCCGACTCGATCACCCGGCGGTATGCCGCGACGTCGTGGAGCTGGCCACCGAGATCGAGCACCGTGGTGACGCCGGCGGCGAGGAACAGCTCGGGATGCCACTTGTCCGGCGTGTAGACGTGTACGTGCATGTCAACGAGGCCGGGAGTGAGGAACCTGCCTCGGGCGTCGATCACCGTCGCGCCGGGTGGGACCGGCATCGCCGCGGCCGGCCCGACCCCGGCCACCCGGTCGCCGTCGATCACGACGTTCACTGGCTCCGCCTGGCGGCGACCCGTTCCGTCGATGAGGGTGCCGCCAACGACCGCAATCATGCCTTCTGTAACATTCCTACGACAGTATGTTTATTAGATATTTAGGGAATAGAACCCGAGTGTTATCAACATTGTTATCCACAGAAGTGAATAACCCGGTGACCTGGGGATAGGGCCGCTAGGAAGCCCGCCTCTCACCGAGCCGATGCGACCTTGCCGACCACCCGGAGAACGGACTGTGAGTCGACGTGCTTGGCGGGCTCGATCCGGGGCAGGTAAATCAAGAACTCGCTCCCTCGACCGGGTCCTTCGCTGAACACCTGGACGCGCCCGCCGTGCAGCTCCACCAGTCGGCGCACGAGCGTGAGTCCGACGCCGAGCCCGCCCTGAGCGCGATCGAGCCTCTTGTCGCCCTGGACGGGCAAGTCGAACATGTGCCGGAGCAGGCTCGGCGGAATGCCGATTCCCGTGTCGGCGACACCGACGATCGCCTGATCCTCTTCCCCGCCGACGCGGATGCGAATCGTCCCGCCGGGCGAGGTGTACTTGATCGCGTTCGTTAATAGATTAGCGACGATCTGGTTCAGGCGCGTCGGATCGGCGTTCGCCCAGACCGGCTCGGCGCGAACGTCGATGACGTGTCGCTCGAGGCGTCCCGTGCTCGCCAGGTTACTCACCG
>QHSM01000132.1 GCA_003221595.1 Candidatus Rokuibacteriota bacterium
GTCCTGCGCTGGCAGGCCGCCGAGAAGCGGCTCTGGTCGGACGCACCGGTGCGCCTCTCGCGCGACGGCGCCACGGCCGAAGGCACGGCGCTCGACGTGCGGACCGCCGACGGCGCCTTGACGCTGACCGGGCGCGTGCGCACCACCTTCAGCGGGGGCGGCCAGTGACGGCGCGGGTGCTGCTGGGCGCCCTGCTCGTCGCGCTGATGCCCGGACTCGCGGCCGGCCAGCTCCCGATCCCCGGGGCGCCGGGCGGGACGAAGTCGAAGGACGACAAGGCGCAGCCGCTCACGGTGGACGCCGACCGGATGGAGCGCTTCGGCAAGGAGAACCTCGTCATCTTCAGCGGCAACGTCGTGGCGCGACGTGATAACTCCGTGCAGTACGCCGAGCGCGTCGAGGTCTATCTGGACGAGAAGGGCGACCGCGTTCTTCGAACGGTCTCGACCGGCGGCGTGCGCATCATCACCAAGGACTGCCGCACCGGGACGGCGAAGCGCGCGGAGTACTTCGACCTCGAGCAGCGGGTGACGCTCACCGGCAACGCCCGGGTCTGGGAAGAGGACAACGTCGTGTCCGGGGACACGATCACGCTCTTCATTTCCCAGGATCGGTCCATCGTCCAGGGCGGCAAGCAGGAGCGGGTCAAGGCCGTCTTCTACGCGAAGGACGCCGAAAAAGGGAACGGCGAGGCCGCGCCGCGGCGGACCGCCGAGTCCTGCAAGAACTGATCGATGGAAGGTCTCGTCGCGCAGGGACTCGTCAAGTGGTTCAAGAGCCGCAGGGTCGTGGACTCCGTCTCCCTCGACATCCAGCGCGGTGAGATCGTCGGGCTTCTCGGCCCCAACGGCGCCGGCAAGACGACCTCGTTCTACATGATGGTCGGTCTGCTCCCGGCCGACGGCGGCCGGATCTTCCTCGAGGGCGAGGAGATCACCGGGCTTCCCATGTATCAGCGGTGCCGCAAGGGCATCGGCTATCTGCCGCAGGAATCTTCGGTATTCAGGAAGCTGACCGTCGAGCAAAACCTGCTCGCGATCCTCGAGACGCTCGACCTCTCGGGCGCCGAGCGCCGGGAGCGCGCCCGCGAGCTCCTGGCCGAGCTCGACCTCACGTCGCTCGCGCGCTATCCGGCCTACACGCTCTCGGGCGGCGAGCGCCGCCGCCTCGAGATCACGCGCGCGCTCGTCACGTCGCCGCAGTACCTCCTCCTGGACGAACCGTTCACGGGAATCGATCCCATCGCGATCGGCAACATTCAGGAGATCGTCGCCAGGCTTCGGGAACGGGGGATCGGCATTCTGATAACGGACCATAACGTGCGCGAAACTCTCGCCATTACCGACCGCGCTTACATTCTCTACGACGGCAAGATCCTGGTCGCGGGCACCGCGACCGAGATCGCCAACAACTCGGTCGCCCGGGAAATTTACCTGGGCGAGCGGTTCGCCCTGTAGCGGAGACGAGAGACCCCTATGGCCATGGAAGCACGGCTCTCACTCCGGCAAAGCCAGCGCGTCGTGATGACGCCGCTGCTCCAGCAGGCGATCCAGCTCTTGCAGCTCTCGACCCTCGAGCTCCAGGAAGTCGTCCAGAAGGAGCTGCTCGAGAACCCGATGCTCGAGGAGGTCACCCCGGACACGCCCGAGACCACCGACGGCCCGGCCACCGCCGACACGCCGCCGGCGCCAACGGTCGAGCCGATAACGGCCGAGACGCCCCCGACGACCGAGCGCCAGACCGACGAGCTCCCGTTCGACTTCACCGCGGTCATGTCGGCGGCGGACGACGACCACGAGGAGCGCTCGCTGGTCTCGCAGGAGGACCGTGAGGACCTCCCGTTCGAGAACGTCATCCGGACCCAGATCTCGCTGGCCGACCATCTCGACGAGCAGCTGCGATTCGCGACGGAGGACGTCACCGTCCGGCGCATCGGCGCCGAGATCATCGGCAATCTCGACGAGGACGGCTATCTCCGCGCCGAGCTCGAGGAGATCGCCCAGCGGTGCGCCGTCTCCGCCGACGAGGTGGCCAAGGTCGTCGAGCTCGTGCAGGGCTTCGACCCGCCCGGGGTGGCGGCCCGGTCCATCCAGGAATGCCTGCTGCTCCAGCTCCGGCGCGACCCGCTGCCGGACCCGGTCTCGGTCGAGATCATCGAGGCGCACTTCGACGACCTGAGCCGGCGGCGCTATCAGGACATCGCGCGGGCCATGAAGCTGGCCCTCGATCGCATCATGGAGTCGGTCGAGGAGATCATGGGCCTCGAGCCGAAGCCCGGCCGGCGCTTCGGAGGCAACGACTCGCGCTACATCGTGCCCGACGTCTTCGTCTACAAGCTCGGCACCGAGTACACGGTCGTCCTCAACGAGGACGGCATTCCGCGCCTCCGGGTGAACGGGCTCTACCGCTCGCTCCTGCGTACGCCCGGCTCCGGCGACGAGGCCAAGCAGTACGTCGAGCAAAAGCTCCGGTCCGCGCTGTGGCTGATCAAGAGCGTGGATCAGCGCCAGCGGACGCTGCGCAAGGTCACGCAGTCGATCGTGAAGTTCCAGCGCGACTTTCTGGACCGGGGGCTGTCCCATCTCCGCCCGCTGTCGCTGCGCGACGTCGGCGAGGACATCGGCATGCACGAGTCGACGATCAGCCGGGTGACGACCAACAAGTACGTCGAGACCCCGCAGGGGCTGTTCGAGCTGAAGTACTTCTTCCACAGCGGTATCGCGTCGGGCGACGGGGAGATGGTGTCCTCGGTCTCGGTCAAGAAGATGATCCAGGACATCCTGGCGGCCGAGGACGCGGCCAAGCCGCAGTCCGATCAGGAAGTCGCCCAGGCCCTGCAGAAGCGGGGTCTCACGATCGCGCGGCGGACGGTCGCCAAGTACCGCGAGGAGCTCGGCATCCTGCCCTCGCACCAGCGCCGGCTCGCGCCCCGGAAGCGCTGACGGGCGGGCGTGATGACGGCCCCCCTGTCGTTCGTCGTCATCACCGGGCTGAGCGGCGCGGGCAAGAGCTTCGCGATCAAATGCTTCGAGGACATGGGGTTCTTCTGCGTCGACAACCTGCCCACCACGCTCATTCCGACGTTCGCCGACCTGATCACTCGCTCCGATCAGCCCATCCACCGGGTCGCCCTCGGCGTCGACGTGCGCGAGGGCGCGTACCTCTCGAGCCTCCTCGACACGATCCGCGAGCTGAAGGCCCGCGGCCACACGGTGGAAGTCCTCTTCCTGGAGGCGACCGAGGAGACGCTGGTGCGCCGCTATCACGAGTCGCGGCGGCGCCATCCCCTGGCCGGCGACGGCAACGCGCTCGACGGCATCCGCGCCGAGCGCAAGGCGCTGTCCAACCTCCGCGAGGTCGCCGATCGGATCGTCGACACGACCGCACTGACCGTCCACCAGCTCAAGGACCGGCTCGTCGAGCTGTACGTGGCGCCCAGGGCGCGAACCGGCCTGGCGCCCACCCTGGTGTCGTTCGGCTTCAAGCACGGCGTGCCGTTCGACGCCGATCTCGTGTTCGACGTCCGCTTCCTGCCCAACCCGCACTTCGTGGACGCGCTGCGGGCGCTCGACGGCCGCGACGAGCGCGTGCGCACCTTCGTGCTGAGCCATCCGGAGAGCAAGGAGCTGCTGCGCCGGCTCGAGGACTTCCTGCGGTTCGTCCTGCCCTTCTACGAGCGGGAGGGGAAGGCCTATCTCACCGTCGCCATCGGCTGCACCGGCGGCCGGCACCGATCCGTGACCGTCGCGGAGGAGCTCAAGCGCTTCCTCGCCGGGGTCGGCTACGCGCCGACTGTCGTGCATCGCGACCTCCAGCGAGAGTAGGATCCGCGCGCGCGTGAGAGACCGGCTCGCGTTCTGCCTCGGCGTCCACAATCACCAGCCGATCGGCAACTTCGAACACGTCCTCGTCGAGGCGACGGAGCGCGCCTACCGTCCCTTCCTCGAGCGGCTCGAGGCGCGCCCGGAGGTCCGGGTGAGCGTGCACTGCACGGGCAGCCTGCTGGAGTGGCTGCGCGAGCGCGCGCCGCGCACCTTCGATCTCCTCGGCACCGTCGCGGCCCGCGGCCAGGTCGAGCTCCTGACCGGCGGATTCTACGAGCCGATCCTTGCCGTGCTGCCCGATCACGACAAGATCGGACAGATCGAGCGGCTGACCGCCTTCCTCAAGACGCATTTCGGCGTGCGGCCCCGCGGCATGTGGCTCGCCGAGCGCGTCTGGGAGCCGCACCTGGCGCGGGCCCTGAGCGACGCCGGCGTCGAGTACGTGCTCGTCGACGACCATCACTTCGCGCTGGCCGGTCTCGACGCCGACGCGCTGAGCGGGTACTACCTGACCGAGGAGCAGGGCGTCGCCCTTCGCGTCTTTCCGATCAACCAGCGCCTGCGCTATCTGATTCCGTTCGCCGACGTCGAGGCGACGCTCGCGTATCTGGAGGCCCGACGGGATCAGGCGACCGCGATCACGATGGTCGACGATGGCGAGAAGTTCGGGGTCTGGCCCGGCACCTACGCCCACGTGTACACGGACGGGTGGCTCGATCGCTTCTTCGATCGGCTCCTGTCGACGAGCTGGCTCGAGCTGACGACGCTCGCCGACGTCGTCGAGCGGCGTCCACCGAGCGGCCCCGTCTATCTGCCGACCGCTTCGTACCGGGAGATGGGGGAGTGGGCGCTGCCGGTCGAGACGGCGCGCACGCTCGCGAGGGCCCGCGAGGAGATCGGCCGCCTCGCCGACGGCGAGCGGCTGACGGGCCTGCTCCGCGGCGGCTTCTGGCGCACCTTCCTCGTCAAGTACCCCGAGGTCGCGGATACCTACTGGAAGATGCTGCGCCTCTCGCGGGCGCTTCACGCGGCCCTCGGCCGCCGCCCCGACGATGTTCGGCTCGGCCGGGGCCAGACCGCGCTCTGGCGCGGACAGGCCAACGACGCGTACTGGCACGGCGTGTTTGGCGGCTGCTATCTGCCGCATCTGCGCCGAGCCGTGAAGGGCGCGCTCCTGGAAGCGGAGCGATCGCTGGTCGACGCGGGCGCCGCGCCGGAGGTCGCGTGGACGCGCGAAGACGGTAACGGCGACGGACACACCGAAGTCTTCGTCCGCACGCGCGCGCTCGCCGTCACCGTTGCGCCCGACGCCGGCGGCATGGTCACCGAGCTCGGCTACCATCCGGCGGGGCTGGACGTCGCCGACGTGCTGGCCCGGCGCCCGGAGGCGTATCACGATCAGGTCCGGGCGCGAGCCGCCGCCGATGCCGCCGGCGCCGCGCGCACGATCCACGAGGCCGCCGCGCCCAAGGAAGCCGGGCTCGACGCTCTGCTCGCGTACGACGATTTCCGCCGAGGATCGCTGATCGAAGGACTCTTCGACGACGGCCAGACGCCCATCGATCCGGTCGCGCCCTGGGCCGCCGCCCGCGGCGTGCTGGCGGCCGGGCGTCTGGACTGCGTCGTGCAGGAGGCGCCCGACGGCGCCTCGGTCGTCCTCTCGCGCGCCCCGACGGCGGACCTGCCGCTCGCGCTCGAGAAACGGCTGACGATCCGCGACGCGACGCTCGAGGTCGAGTATCGTGTTCGGCCGGCAGCGGACCGGCGGCTCACCGGACGGTGGGCGGTGCAGTGGAACCTCGCGCTCACCGCCGGCAACGCGCCCGACCGGTATCTCGACCTCGCGACACGTCCGTCGCTCGGCAGCTCGGGGCGCGAGGCGAGCCTCTCGGCGGTCACGATGATCGACGAGTGGGCGGCGGTGGAAGCCCGGCTTCACTGGAGCCCGGCCGCCGAGCTCGGCTGGGGCCCGGTCGAGACCGTGTCCCTCTCCGAGGGCGGGTTCGAGCGGATCTATCAGGGCACGGCGCTGCTCCTCGTGTGGCGCCTGGACGTCGCGCCCGGCGACGAGTGCCGCCTCGCCGCAACACTGAGGCTGGCCCGCCGATGACGCTCGACGACCCCGGACTCTTCGAGCGGGCCGACCCGCACCGGGCGCGCGACGTGCTGAGCGCGTTCCCCGCGCAGTGCCGCGCGGCGCTGGCGCTGCGCGCCACGCCCGCGCTGTCGATCGCGCGCCCCGCGCTCGTCGTGCTCGCCGGCATGGGCGGGTCGGCGGCCGGGGCCGAGCTGATCGCGGGCTGCGCCGCCGCGCGCCTGGACGTGCC
>QHSM01000133.1 GCA_003221595.1 Candidatus Rokuibacteriota bacterium
GTCCGAGGACGAGACGATGGCCGCCAGGCGCGCGAGCGCGGCCTCGTCCCGCCGGCGCTCCCCCACCACGGCGCCGATCAGGAGGCTCATCACCGCCATCGTGCCCAGAAACGCCTGCAGCAGCAGAAGCGACTCGTTCGCCGCGCGCTCGGCAAAGGGACCGAGACCGCGCACGGTCGCCCAGATCGCGAGCACACCCAGCAGGCCGATCACGGTCGCCGTCTCGCGCTGACCGAAGCGGAACGCCGCCCACATGAGGGGCGGGACGCAGAGAAAGGTGAGCGGGTCGCCGCTGGTCCCGCCGAAGACGAGGGCGCCCAGCGCGACCATCGCCGCCAGCAGGCCCGCGCCCTCCAGTATGCGCATCCGGGTCCACGGCACGCTGCTCGGCGTACTCCAGAGAATCAGGATCGGTCCGACGACCAGGGCGCCCACCGCGTCGCCGAGCCACCACGTGAACCAGATGGGGCCGTAGTCGAGCCAGGCGGCGTAACCGGCGAGCGTCAGGCTGGTCACTCCGATCGTCGCGCTCACGGTCGTGGCGAAGAACCCCGCCAGCACGACGAACTTGAAGACGTCGCGCGCCCGGTCGAAGGCGCCGCGGCCGTTCGCGAACAGCCTCACCAGATCGGCGCCCAGTCGCCCCTCGAGAGTGTTGCCCACGGCGATGCCGATCGAGGTCGCGACCGAGCCCGCAGTGGTGATGTTCACGAGGAAGGCGCCGACCAGGATGGCGGGCCAGGCGCGCGATCCCAGCAGCAGGAACGCGGCGAAGGCGATGCCGCTCGGCGGCCACACCGGTGAGGCGCTGGCGTTGACGAACGCCAGGCTGAGGCCGAACTTGCCCGCGACGAAGTAGGCGGTGCCCAGGAGGGTCAACCACCAGATCGCGAGCGGTTTTCGAGACTTTGCCATTTTCGACCCGATCCCACGCCCGCTCGTCAGGCCCCTACGGCCCGGGTCGTCCAAACCTTGGCTACTCCAGCTTACACCGGTTCGAAGTCTCCTCGACTCGTGTAGGCTACCGAATTGCCGGAAAAGAGATCGGCCCGCGAGCACGGCGGAACGATTCCCGGAAAGGACCGATTCCCAACGATGCGAGGGAGGACACGGTGAGCGGCTGGCTCGAGACGTATCGCGGCATCGTCTACCGCTGGAAGGTGGACCACAACGATCACCTCACGGTCGCCTTCTACTTCGCGCGCCTCGGCGACGCCGCGCGCGGGCTCCTGGACGCGCTCGGTCTCGGCCTCGATCACGCGCGCCGCCGCGGCCGTCTCTGCCTGACCACCGACTGCTACGTGCGCTACCTCCGCGAGCTGCGCGTGGGCGACATCATGCACATCGCCAGCGGTGTGCTCGCCGTCGAGCCCGACGCGCTCGTGCTGGTCCACAAGGTCTTCAACACCGAGACCGGCGAGGTTTGCACGACCGTCGAGCAGCGCGTGCACCACGTCGACGCCAGGCGCCGCGTCTCCCGGGCGCTCACGCCCGCGCAACGGCGCGTCGCCGAGGGGCAGCGCGTCGACTGGGACGGGCCGGCGCGCGAGCGGCGCCCGCGGCCCGCCGGACTCGAGGGATTCCGTGACAGCGCGCGCGACACGGTGAAGCCGGACGAGGTCGATGTCTTCGGGCAGGTCGCGCTCACACACTACGTCCACCGCTTCTCGGCGGCCAACGGCCACGCGACCGCGGCCTTCGGGATCACCCCGGGCTACATGCGAACGGAGCGGAGGGGCTTCTCGACGTTCGAGTTCCAGCTCGAGGTCGGCGGCGTGCTGCGTCCGGGCGACCCGGTGTGCGTGCGCTCCGCGCTCGTCCACGTCGGGAGCTCCTCGATGCGGCTCCTGCACGTGATGACGAACGAGCGCACCGCCGAGCGCATCGCGACGCTCGAGCAGCTCGGCGTCCACCTCGACATGGACGCCCGGCGGCCCAGCCCCCTCCCCGACGCGATCCGCGAGAGAGCGAAGGCGATACTCGTCGTGTAGGCGCGAGAGCGGAGCGCGCGGCTAGACGCCCGGCGCCGCCGGCGCAGGCCGGCGGCGGCGGCGACCGCCGCGCCGCGATCGGCGGCGACCCGGCATGGGCGCAGGTGGCGGCGCGGACTCGACGGGCGCGTCGCCGACCGCCGGCGGAGCGAACTCGGCGGCATGCTCCGCCGCGCCGGGCACCAGCGTGATCATCCCGGTCGGGCTCACCATCAGCTCCTTGATGCGCCGCAACCGCGTCACGAGCCGCGGCGAGCCAGGAGGCCGGCTGAACCCGCGCGCCTTGAGCGTTCGCGCCAGGTTGTCGATGAGGACGGCGCCGTTCGCGGTGCGGTCGGCCAGCTCGCGGACGACCAGCACGAGCTCGTCGTGAGGCGCCGTGTGCGGCTCCTCGGGCTGGTCGTGGCGCGGCGGCTGCGCGCCGTCGGTCTCCCGCCGCACCTCCATGACGGGCGCGGGCGCGCGGCTGCCGTGCCGGCGCCGACGACCGGTCCGACGCCGTCCTCTCTCTGGCGGGGCGGCGGGGGCGGGCTCGGGCGCGGCGCCCCCGAGGGTGCGGGCGGTGAGCCGATGAAAGGTGATGCCGAGCGCCGCCGCCACGTCGCCCACGGCGTCGAAGGCCCGGTCGTCGGAGACGACCTCGATCACGTCGCCCGGGTGCGCGCCGGCGAGCCACACTCCGGCGCTGACCGCGATGCGGAGGTCGCTCCAGTCGCGCACGCCGGTCGACGGTGCGCTGTGCACGAGCTGGGCTCCGTGACGGGCGAGCAGACGCGCCGTCTCATGGCCGATCACGCGCCAGTTGCCGACCGCGTAGAACTCGGTGCTCCGGCCCAGATGATCGATCGCGAGGCGCTCGATCACACGCTCGATGTGCCCGGGATGGCTCGTGTTCTCGACGTCGAAGAAGATCGCGTGCCGGGTCGTGGGGCGCCGCCGCTCCGGCACCGGTGGCGGAACGCGGGTGGCGAAGATCGGTTCCGGCGTCTCGAGCGCCACCAGGAGTCCGGCGCCGCCGGGCGCCGGCGGCGGCTCGGCGACGGCGACCGCCGGCGCGGGCCGGGCCTTCTCGGCGACGCGCCGCGGGCGTCGCTTGGCTTTTTTTCGTTCCATGCCCCGCATCATACGGGACAGACGCGCGACCGGCTAGGCCGGCGGGGACACGGGCAGCGCCCGGGTCCGGCTACGGCGACGAACCGCGTTCGCCTCCCGGCCCCGGGCGCGTGGCCGGCGCGCGACTAGTCTCGCTGCGTACCGATGCCGACGGGCTGAGCGGTCTGCAGACGATGCGCGATGTCGGTCAGCGGCCGGTGAAGCTGCCCCAGCAGACCCACGACGCCGCCGAAAGCCTCGGCCATGGCCGTCCGCTCGCCGCGAAGGGCGTCGAGCTCGCCCTGGAGCGCGCCGTGGCTCCGGCGAAGCTCGCCCAGCTCTCCGCCGAGCCGCTCGCATTCCTGCTCCCGTGCCTCGAGCGCGCGCCGCAGGCGATCGCGCTCATCGACCAGCGATGGGATCACGTGGCTGAGCTGATACTGGCTTTCCGCTAGCCAGCGGGTGGTCCGCTGCGCGTCGTCGACCGTCTCGATCTGACTCATCTGGCGTGGTGCCTCCGCGTGGGAATCGAGGGGTTGCGGGTGGGGAGCCGGGGGCTCCGCGGTGTTCTCATGAGAGAGCGCGACGAGCTCGTGCGAGGCTCCCGTCATCAGCGAGGACCTGCGACGCCGGCGCTCCGCCGGCAGGCAGTCCAGCGTGTCCACATCGCTCGCGCCACGCCGGTCCAGCATCACGCGAACCTTCGGGTCGGCGGAATGGCGATTGCGCAGGTGCTCGTAGACCGCGGGCTCCGTTCGAGCGACGACGAACAGGTAGCGCGTCATGCCGCCTCGGGTCGATTCGTCCGCCGTGGGCGCGGGTCCGGCGAGGTCTGCGATTATCTCGCGGAACAGCGAACGGAGGAGCAAGAGATGCATTACGGGGCCGCTACGCTCTCCTGTTGCGAACTCGCACGTCGGGTTCGAGCGGACTTTACACGGCCGTTCGAGAACATTCAAGCGTGAAGAATTTTTTTTGCCGCGCGCATCGCTACCACGCCCGAGCGTGAAAATATTTTCATCCGCCCGCGCCGAGCCGCCGCCGATGCTCTTGACAGCGGCGGCGCTGGCCGACTAGCCTCGGCTCGCATCCACCATGGACTTCGAATTCGCCGCCGAGCACGAGGGCTTTCGCAAAGAGTTCCGCGACTGGCTCGCGACGAACCTCTCGCCGGACCTGTGCCTGGACGACGCTTCCGACGATCGCGTCGCGTCCGACCGGGAGACGTTCGAGCGCCGCTGCGCCTGGCAACGGGTGATGCACACGGCGGGGTGGGTGGGCATCACGTGGCCGCGGGAGTACGGAGGCCGCGACGCCGGGCTCATCGAGCGGGTCATCTGGGACGAGGAGTACACCGCGGCGCGCGCGCCCATCTTGCCCGGCAACATGGGGCTGAATCTCGTGGGCCCCACGCTCATCCACTGGGGCACCGACGCTCAGAAGCGCCGCCACCTCCCCGCCATCATCAATGCCGACGAGATCTGGTGCCAGGGGTTCTCGGAGCCCGGGGCCGGCTCCGATCTGGCGAGCCTCCGGACGCGCGCCGTCGACCACGGCGACCACTTCGTGGTCAACGGGCAGAAGGTGTGGACGTCCGGCGCGCACTTCGCGCACTGGATCATCCTGCTGGTCCGCACGAATCCCGACGTGCCGAAGCACCAGGGGATCAGCTGCCTCCTCGTTCCCATGACGACGCCGGGCATCACCGTGCGGCCCCTGGTCCTGATGACGGGCCACCACCACTTCAACGAAGTCTTCTTCACCGACGTCGTGGTGCCGAAGGCGAACCTGCTCGGACCGATCAATCAGGGCTGGAAGGTGTCGACGACCACGCTCATGTACGAGCGCCACTCGGCCGGCGGCCGGAGCCACGCGGCGCAGATCGCGCGGCTGATCGCGCTTGCGCGGCGGCTGCCGATCGACGGGCGGCCCGCGTGGGACCATCCGGGGATCCGGCAGCGCCTGGCCCAGCTCGCCATCGACTCGGAGGCGCTCAAGTACACGCGGCTCCGGAGCCTCACGCGCCAGCTACGCGGGGAGCCGCCGGGACCCGAGGGCTCCGTCTTGAAGCTCAGCGGCTCCGAGCTCGGCGTGCGGATCGCCGACGTCGCCGGTGAGCTCCTGGGTATGCACGTCCTGGTGAATCAGGCCTCCGACGCGGTGCCGGACGCGCCGCGGTGGTTCAACCGCGTGCTGGCGGCGCGGCAGTACACGATCTCGGCCGGAACGAGCGAGATCCAGCGCAACATCATCGGCGAGCGCGTCCTCGGATTGCCCCGAGGCTAGGCCGTCGGTCTCAGCGCCCGGCGGGCGGGAGCGAGTCGAGGAAGTCCAGCAAGATCCGGTCGAAGGCCGCGGGCTCATCGAGGTTCGACGAGTGGCCGGCCCCGGCGATGGTCTCGAGCCGCGCGCCCGTAACCTTCTTCGCCATGTACTGACAGGGCGCCAGGAACGGCTCGTCCCGATCGCCCACGATGATGAGCGTGGGAACGCGAATCGACGCCAGGCCGTCGATGACGCGCGAATCCTGCTGGGCCAGCATCCCTCGCGCGGCGTGCGCGAGCCCCTGGGCGCTGCGGTGGTGAGAGAGCGCCTCCCGTACCTCGCGGCTTCGCCCGCCGAATGCGTCGAGCCCGCGCGCCTCGAGATCGGCGGCGCGCTGGTGCGCGCGCTGGTTCCACGCCGTGCGGGCCTCGGCATTCCGGTAGCCCGGGCCGGAGTCGCAGATGATCAGCGCTTCGACCATCTCGGGGTGCGCGAGGTAGAACGCGAGGGACATGTAGCCGCCGAGCGAGAGACCCCCGATCACGGCGCGGCTGACGCCGAGCGTCTGCAGAAGCGCTCGCATGTCGGACACGGTCAGCTCGGTCGAGTACTGCGCCGGATCGTCCGGGGTCTCGGTCTGGCCGTGACCGCGCATGTCCCAGGTGATGAGCCGATATCGATCGCCCAGGGCCGCGTGCTGGCCGTCCCACATGCGGCGCGTGGCGCCGTAACCGTGGCTCAGGATGACCGGGCGCCCGCGCCCGGTCATCGCGTAGTCGATCTCGATTCCGTTCAGGGCGACTCTGGCCATGGCCTCGACCTCAGCAGTGCCGGCAGGGCGGAAAGTCCCGCGAGTACACCGGCTGCTTCAGGAACTCTTCGGGGTTGTATTTCCAGAACTGGCTGACGGCCGGATACGTGTAGGATGGCGACCTTGCGGAGGGCGGCCATGAGGGCCGGGCGATCCTCGACCTTGCCGCCGATCGCGCGCACCGCCTCGTTGATGATCCGGGCGCCGGTGTAGCAGTTCTCCGAATAGAAGGACGGGATGCGGCTGTAGGCCTTCTCGAAGGCGGCGCGGAAGCGGCGGTTGGTCGGCGTGTCGAGCGCGGCCGAGTAGTGGTGGGCGCTCACCACCCCGATCGACTCGTCGCCCAGCTGCGGCAGCACGTGCTCGTCGGTGTACGTGCCGCCGGCGATGAGCGGCACGCGCCCGCGCAGGCCGCTGGCGGCGTACTGGCTCGCGAAGAGCAGCGTCCACCGGCCCAGCGCTACAACGAATACCGCGTCGGCGTCTTTCTTGATCTGGGAGAGATACGGCGAGTAGTCCTGGACGTTCAGCGGCACCCAGAGCTTCTGGACGACCTGGCCGCCGTTGTCCTCGAACGACTGGTGAAACCCGCCGACCGTCTCCCAGCCGAAGGCGTAGTCGAGCCCGACGGTCACGACCTTCTTGTAGCCCAGGACCTTGCTCGCGTACTCGCCGAACGGATGCATGTTGCCCCCGGCGGAGAAGCCCGTCCGGATCAGCCACTTGGGGCGCTTGCGCTGCGTGAGGTCGTCGGCCGAGTTGATCGGGTACATCGTGGGAATCTCCTGCGCCTCGATGAACGGCACGAGCGCGTAGGCGACGTTGGAGAGAATCACGCCGGCCACCATGTGGACGCGATCGTTCTCGACCAGCTTGCGGAGCTTCACGAGCGCGGTCGCCGGATTGCCCTCGTTGTCCTCCAGGACGACCTCGACTTTGCGTCCGGCCATCTGCCAGCCGCTCTCCTGCCAGTACAGCTCGCAGCCGCTGTACATGTCCTTGCCGGCGGCGGCGATCGCGCCGGTCAGCGGAGAGATGAAGCCGATCTTGATCGGTCCCTGCGCGGCGGCGCCGCCCGGAGCGACCATCGCCGCCGCCGCCAGCAGGAGGAGAATCTTCGGCGGGCGCATGGGCGGTCTAGTACCGGTTCGCGATCGGAAGCTCCTCGGCGGGGAAGAGCGTGATGATCTGGGCACCGCTCGGCGTCACGATGACCTCCTCCTCGATCCGCGCGGCGGACATGCCGTCGGTGGCCGGGCAGTAGGTCTCGACGGCGAACATCATGCCCGCCTGGAGCTCCATCGGGTCGTCGAAGGAGTTGAGCCGGCTGATGATCGGCCGCTCGTGCAGGCCCAGGCCGATGCCGTGGCAGAAGTTCAGGCCGAAGGCCGCCATCTCGCCGTCGAAGCCGATCTCCTGCGCCTTCGGGAAGGCGCGCGCGATCTTGTCGGTGGCGACGCCGGGCTTGATGAGCGCGATCGCCTCGTCCATCCACTCGCGCGCCTTCTTGTAGGCGGTGATCTGCGGCCGGGTGGCCCGGCCCACGCTGAAGGTGCGGTAGTAACACGTGCGATAGCCGACGTACGACATGATGATGTCGAAGAACGCCTGGTCGCCCGGACGAATGATCCGGTCCGTGAAGTTGTGCGGATGCGGGCTGCACCGCTCGCCGGAGATCGCGTTGATCGCCTCCACGCAGTCGGAGCCCATCTCGTAGAGCCGCCGGGTGGCGAGCCCGACGATCTCGTTCTCGCGCGCGCCGGGCTTGAGCGCCTCGAAGATGTCCTGGTAGACGCCGTCGACCATCGCCGCCGCCATGTT
>QHSM01000134.1 GCA_003221595.1 Candidatus Rokuibacteriota bacterium
CAAGATCGGCTTCATCCCCATCGAAGGCGGTCACTACTACGGTGAGGCGCTCGAGGAGGTCACGCGGGCCGAGGAGCTCGGCTTCGACTCGGTGTGGATGGAAGAGCATCACTCCGTGGCGAATCACTACTGGCCCTCGCCCCTGGTGGTGCTCGCCGGCTTCGCCACGCGAACGTCGCGGCTCACGCTCGGTACCGACATCCTCGTGGCGGCGTTTCACAATCCGGTGCGCCTCGCCGAGGACGCGGCGCTGCTCGACGTCATGTCCGGCGGGCGCTTTACGATGGGGATCGCCATCGGCTACAAACCCGACGAGTTCGGCCTTTACGGGGTCCCGCTGGAGAAGCGCGGGGCGCGGTTCGAGGAGCAGCTCGCGATCATCAAGGCGCTCTGGACCCAGGAACGGGTCAGCTTCAACGGCGCGTACTACACGGTCGACGGACGCCTCGAGCCCAAGCCCGTCGCGAAGCCCCACCCGCCCATCTGGATCGGGGGCTGGGGGGACATCACCCTCAGGCGCGCCGCGACGCTCGCCGACAACTGGATCCCCGGTCCGACGGCGGACCTCAAGCGCCTGCTCGACGGCAAGAAGCGCTTCCTCGAGAATCGGCGGAGAGCCGGCCGGAACGAGCCGATCACGGAGTGGCCGCTGACCCGCGATCTGATCATCGCCGACACCGACCGGAAGGCCCGGGAGCTCGCCGAGCAGCACATCATGATCGCGTATCGCCGGGAGTACGCCGGGGGCTGGCGCCATCCCTTCATCGACGCCTCGGTCACAACCGACCTGGACGGGCTGATGAAGGACCGGTTCATCATCGGCGGCCCCGACCAGTGCATCCGGGCGATCCGACGCTTCGTCGAGGAGTACGGGATGACGCACCTCATCTGCCGCACCTTCTTCCCGGGCCTGCCGCACGCCCACATCATGCGAGAGCTCGAGTTGCTCGCGCAGGAAGTGATGCCCGCCTTTTCGTGAGGCATAATCCGTAAGTATGTGATATACTAGGCGCTTACCTGGGGCTTCCAGGGGAAAGGGAGTGTGATTCCGATTCCCAACAGCGCCTATCGCCTCGACCGGTCATACCAGTGGAACTATGCGCATGCTCCCGTGCTCCCGCGGATCCGCCGCCTGCCCTCGGGGCCTGGCGGCCGGCTCTTCGGCCACCTCCTCAGCTCAAGCCTGGGCATCGCCGCGGGCCCCTTGATGAACTCGAAGTGGGTGGAAAGCTACGCGCGGCTCGGTTTCGACGTCCTGACCTACGCGACGGTCCGTTCGGCGTTCAGGACGGCCCTCGGTCTCCCCAACATTCGGCATGTGGATAACCGCGAAGCGGCCGCCGTCGTCGCGCGCCGGCCCGCCGGCAACGGCGACACCACGATCGCCGTCTCGCTGGGTGAGCCCTCGATGGAGCCCGACGTGTGGCGCAAGGACGCGTCGCCGACTATGCGCGGTGTGCCGCGTGGGCGGCCGAGAGCGGCGCCGATGCCGTCGAGGTGCATCTGGCGGCGCCGGATCCGTTCGCCGAGCACGCCCGGATGATCTACGAGAACGTGCCGCTCGCCGCGCAGATCCTCCACCGCGTGCGCACGACGATCGCCGCGCCGGTGCTCGCGAAGCTCGGCGCGTTCAGGGCGCCGCGCCTGCTCCACGAGACCGCGACCAGGCTCGCGCCGTGGACCAACGGCTTCGTCCTGGTCAACAGCATCAGCCGGCGCGTGCTGGACGACGAGGGGGACCCGCTCTTCGAGGGACCCGGCCGGGAGCGCGCCGACGTCGTGGGCGCGCAGACCTTTGAAGTCGCGTCGCGGCAGGTCGTGGAGATGCTCGCCTGGCGAAAGGCGGGCGCCTGGGACCGCGCCGTTCTCGCCGTCGGCGGAATCTCCACCGCCGAGCGCGCGCACGATCTGCTTCGCGAGGGCGCCGACGCCGCGCTGGTGGCCACCGCCGCCCTCTTCGATCCGCTGCTCGCGGTCCGATTCCGCCAGACCCGCGCGACGGCCGTCGCCTGACCGGCGCGCGGGTGCCCCCCCGGGCCCCCGACGCGTGTGCTACGCTACGGCCCGTGCGCTGGCTCGTTGTCCTTCCCTTCGAGCGGCCCGGGCTCACGGGAATGGACTTCGCCGACGAGCTGCGCCAGCTCGGTCACGAGGTCCGGACGTTCGAGTACCGCAAGGACAATCCGCTCTACAAGAACCGAGGGACGAAGGCCGCCTATCAGAGCTACATCCTGCGCTCGCTCGAGCGCACCTGCGTCGCGTGGCGCCCGACCCTCGTCCTCGTCGTCAAGGGTACCCCCATCACGCCCGAGCTGATCACGCGCGTGAAGCGGAAGTGCGATCTCCTCTTCATCAACTTCTTCCCCGACAACCCGCTCTGGATGATGCCCCTCGCGGCGATCGAGGCGTACGACGTCTTCTTCACCAAGGAGCGCTACGCGATGCGCAGCCTCCAGCAGGTCGGGATCCGGAACCTGGCGTACCTGCCCATGTATTGCGTGCCGTCGGAGCACTACCCCGTGACGCCGACGGCGGCCGAGGCGCGCCGCTACGGCGGGCCGATCTCGTTCGTCGGTAACCGCTATCCCTACCGGGAGCGCTTCGTCAAGGCGCTGCGCGACTACCCCCTGCGGCTCTGGGGCCGCGGCTGGGCCGCCGCCGAGGATCCGGCCATCAGCTCGGTCGCGGGACCGGCAGTGTTCGGCCACGAGAAGCTCCTCGTGTACGCCGCCTCCGCGCTCTCACTCAACCACCACCATCCGATGAACGATATCGTCGGCGTGAACACGCGCACCTTCGAGCTGGCGGCGGCCGCCGCCTGCCAGATCGTGGATCTCAAGGAGGATCTTCAGCACCTCTTCAAGCCGGGTGAGGAGATCGTGGGCTACCGGGACCTCGGCGAGCTCCGACGCCAGCTCGACTTCTATCTGGCGCATCCCGACGAGGCGCGCGCGATCGGCGAGAACGCCCGCCGGCGCGCGCTCGCCGAGCACACGCTCCGTCACCGGATCGACGAGATGCTCGCCACCGTGAACGACCGCTTCGGCAACTTCGCCCGGACGTCGGGGGCGGAGGCGCCGCGACCGCAGGCATGACGTCCGACTCGCTGGCCGAAAGCCTCACGTGCATCGAGTGCGGCGCAGCCTATCCGCTCACCTATCGCCTGGAGTGCGCGCGATGCCGGGGTCTCCTCGAGCTGCGCTACGACGTCGCGCGCCTGCGGGCGCTCGGCCCAGGGCTCCTGTCAGGCTCGGGGCTCTGGCGCTACGCGCCCGTCCTGCCGATCGCCGATCCGGCCCACCGGCTGACCCTCGGCGAGGGGGGTACGCCCCTGCTCGATTGCCCGCGGCTCGCCCAGGAGATGGGAGTACGCCGGCTGCTCCTCAAGTTCGACGGCCCGAACCCCACCGGGACGATCAAGGATCGGTCCTCGGCGACGGCCGTCGCCGCCGCGCTTCGCTTCGGCTACCGCGCGACGTCGGTGGTCAGCTCCGGCAACGCGGGCTCGTCGATCGCCGCCTACTCGGCGCGCGCCGGGCTTCCCTCTCTGATCTTCGCGTACGAGCGCGCGTCGGCGCCGAAGCTCCTGCACATGGCGGCGACGACGGCGAACCTCATCATCTATAAGGGGGTCTACGACGACCTCATCACGATCTGGGACCGGCTCGTCGAGGAGCACCTGTTCTTCGACTGCGGCGCCTCGCGCAACGCGTACAAGCAGGAGGGCAAGAAGACCCTCGCGTACGAGATCGCCGAGCAGACGGGCTGGGCCCCGCCCGACGTCGTCGTGGCCCCGGTGGCGGTGGGCGAGACCTTCATCGCCGCGGCGCGTGGCTTTCGCGAGATGCGCGAGGCGGGCTGGATCGAGCGCGTACCGCTGATGGTCGCCGCCCAGGCGACGCGGGCCAACGCCGTCGCGCGCGCCTTTCGCGAGGGCACGGCCATCACGCCGCTCAAGATCGGCTACACGGTGGCGGAGGGCCTGGCGGCCGGCGATCCGGGCAAGAAGGGCGCGTGGGTTCTGCGGCTACTCCGCGAGAACAAGGGCCTCGCCGGCGACGCCGAGGACGACGAGATCCTCCGGATGCAGCACCGGCTCGCGCGCGTCGAGGGAATCTGGGCCGGGCCCACCGGCGTCGCAACGCTGGCCGTCCTCGCTCGTCTCCTCGCGGACAAGCGGCTCGATCCGGCGCAGGATTTCTGCGCGATCATCAGCGAGACCGGCCTCAAGACCGAGGCTGAGCCGCCCAGCCGGGTCGGGGTCGCCTTCGACTACGACTCGCTCAAGCGCCTCGTCGCCGAGCGTCTCGCCTAGGTGCCGCTGCCCCGGCGCTTCTACCGGCGGACGGCGCGCCTCGTCGCGCGCGACCTGCTCGGCTGTGTCCTCGTCACCCGTCGCGGGCGGGTCGTCACGGCGGGACGGGTCGTCGAGACCGAGGCCTACCTCGGGCCGGAGGACGCGGCCTCCCACGCCGCGTTCAGGCCCGGCAGCCGCGCGCTCTTCTACGGCGACGGCGGCTTCGCGTACGTCTATCTGAACTACGGGATCCATCGCTGCCTCAACGCGATCGCCGGCGCGGCCGGCCGGCCGGGGTGCGTGCTCATCCGCGCGGTGGAGCCGATCCTCGGCCTGCCGGCGATGGCGAAGCGACGCGGCATCCCGCCGGATCAGGCGCGACTGGCCAGCGGACCCGGCAATCTCACGCGCGCGTTCGGCATCACCCTGCGCGACAACGGCGCCGACCTCACGCGCGGGCGGCTCACCGTCGAGCCCTCGGACGCGCCGCGCGCGTTTCGCGTCGCGGCGGGCCCGCGCATCGGCATCACGCGGGCCCGCGACCTTCGCCTGCGCTTCTGGATAGCCGGGAACCGCTTCGTCTCACGATAGCTCCGCCGCGTCAGAGCGGATAGGGCACGAGCTCGCGGCCGATCTCGACCTCACCCGCAAACCGCCGGCGGGCCTCCTCGGCGAGCGCGTCGACCGCATCGTGATACTCCGCGCCGATGTGCGTGAGGATCAGCCGGCGTACGCCGGCGCGGGCGGCGACTTCTCCGGCCTCGGCGGCCGTCGAGTGCGCGTGTCCGCCGGCGCGCCCGGGGTCACGCTCCGAGTAGGTCGCCTCGTGGACGAGCGTGTCGACGCCGCGGGCGAGCGCGACCACGGTTTCGCAGGGCCGCGTGTCCGACGAGTAGACGAAGCTCCCGCGCCCGGCGACGTCCACACGCACGGCAAAGTTGGGCATGGCGCCGTGGTCGTTCGGCGAGGTCCGTACGCCGAGCGGTCCCAGGTCGAAGAGGGGCGCGTTGTCCGCCAGCTCGATCGCGCGAACCGCGAGCTTGAACATCCCCGGACGCTCGAGCGTGTTGAAGAGGCTCAGCAGGCTCCGCAACGGCTCGACGTGCTCCGGCCGGCAATAGACGGTCAGGGGCGTCCCGCGCCCGAGAACGGCCAGGTTCCTGACGAGCGCCGGCAGCCCGTAGGAGTGGTCGGGATGGATGTGGGTGACCACGACCGCGACGAGCGCCAGCGGGTCGACGCCGGCGCGCCGGAGCTTCTGGACCGGGCTTCCGCCGCAGTCGAGCAGCACGGCGCCCTCGGGCGCGGCGACGACGATCGACGTCGTGTCGCGGACGGCCGACGGAATCGAGCCCGAGGTGCCGAGAAAGGCGAAATGCATCAGCGCGCCCTCAGGCTCGCGGGCTCGAAGAGGGCGTCGGCCGGATTGGTGTTGGTCGCGATCGAGCGCACGGTGTATAGCATGAGGAGCTTGCCGTCGACGAACACCTCCTGGCGGTACGGGAAATAGAGTCGCCCCGACAGCGGCCGGTGCTCGGAGAGCGCGAGGTCGACCAGCTTGGTCCCGTTCGGAAGCCGCTCGCGCGTCACGAGCCGGACGACACCGTAGTCCGGATCGAGCCACACCGCGGGGACGTCGCGGTCGCCCGGCCGGGCGCCGATCACCGTCACCGTCCGCGTGCCCACGCGCACCACATGGCTGACGTCGTCCCGCACGCCCCGTGCCCGCCACTCGGCGAGCAGCTCCTCGGCCCGCCGCTTCACCGGGATCAGGATGTTCGGGAGGGCTCGCAGCGGTTCGACGGCCGGGAGCTCGACCACCCTCCCGTCGGCCCGTCGTACCCAGACCCGATTGCCGACGGTGATCTGGATCTCGCGCTGACCGTCCAGGGTCTGCTCGACGCGCTGGCGCTGCGGGACCTTGAAGAACATGCGCTGCTCGCCGGACAGATAGGGACGCTGCCCATCGGGAAGGTAGAGGGCGAGGTTCTGATCGATGACCACGTCGCTGATCCGGACGTCGGAGAAGCGGGCCACGAAAGCTTCGACGGCGGCCCGGCTGTCCTGGGCGACCGTGACGGGCACGCCCATGCCGATCGAGGCCAGCAGGAGCGGGAGGACGACGGCGCGCCCCACGGATGTGGTTATAATGCCGTAGATGCGCTGAACGCAAACTTAAGGAGTGCCCGTGCCGAGTGATTCGCTGAGCACCGGGATTCTGGCTCTCGTCTGGAACTCCGGCCCGATCGCGAAGTTCGTTCTCTTCGTGCTGATGATCTTCTCGATCGTCAGCTGGGCGCTCATCGTCGAGAAGGCGTTCCAGTTCCGGCGGGTTCGCCGGCAGACGTTCGAGTTTCTCAGGGTTTTCCGCGAGGCCCGACGCACCTCCGTCGTGCACACCGCGGCGCGGCGGCTCCGCCAGAGCCCGCTCGCGCAGCTCTACTTCGCGGCCTATCAGGAGGTCTCGGGAATTCCCGAGGTCCTCGACAAGGTGCTCGACGATTTCGACGAGGGACTCGGATCCGACCGCCTCGAGGCGGTCCACCGCGCCCTGCGACGCGCGGCCGCGCTCGAGGTCGCCCGGCTCGAGCACTACCTGCCGTTCCTCGCGACCACCGCCAGCTCGACCCCGTTCATCGGCCTCTTCGGCACGGTGTGGGGTGTCATGGCGGCGTTCCACGGAATCGGCGCGCAGGGCTCGGCGAGCCTCGCCGTCGTCGCGCCCGGAATCTCCGAGGCGCTGGTCGCGACGGCCGCGGGGCTCGGCGCTGCCATCCCGGCGGTCATCGGCTACAACTACTTCGTCAACCGCGTGAAGCACTGGGCCGTCGAGATGGAAGGCTTCACGATGGATCTCCTGAACGTCCTGAGCCGGCCCGTTGCCAAGGCGGGACGCACGGCCAAAGATGGCGTTTAGCACCGAGTCGTCGGACGCGCGTCGGATCGGCACCAACCTCGCCGAGATCAATATCATTCCGCTGGTCGACGTCGTGCTGGT
>QHSM01000012.1 GCA_003221595.1 Candidatus Rokuibacteriota bacterium
TCGGATGCGCCGGCCGGTCGTCGCCGAGGGCCTCCTCGAGCGCGGCCGCGAGGAGCGGGTCGTGCTCGTGGCTCATGGCGAAGATCCGGCACTGCGCCACCTTGCCGGGCAGGTACTTCAGGAGCTCCTTGAGCGGCTCGGCGGACACGCGGCGCGCCGCCGCATCGTACACGTAGATCTGCCGGTCCCGCATGCCGATGGGATTCAGCGGCCGTGGATCCTGCTGCGCCATGTCGATCTTGAACGGGAACTCGCGGAGGTCCGGCGGGAGCAGCTCGCGTACCCGCTGCTCCACGTCGTCGGCCTTCATGAAGCTCCGGCCGCGCTGCGGCTCGAAGAGGTCCAGCACCACCTCGTGGGACATCCGCCACTTGAGCCGGCGGTCCAGGATCTGCCGCCATTCCTGGGCGAGGGCCTTGCGCTCGGCATCGTCGGCATGCTCCCAGCGGCTCACCTCCTCCAGCAAGGTCCACTCCGTCATGTGGAGATACGGGTGGAGCTCCCGGCGCAGGTCGTAGGGGAAGATCAGCCGCATGGTGTCGCGGAAGATCTCCTTGAGATGCAGGTCGATGCCGCGCGTCGTCCGGTGGTAGTAGACGTTGGTGTACATGTAGAAGCGCGCGTTCAGGAACATGATGAAGGCCTGGATCCCGCTGCGGTCGAGCGTGAGCCCCTTGTCGCTGAAGAACGAGTAGTACATGATCCGCTCGATGTCGATGGGGCCCACCGCCACGCCGCACATGTACGCGTCGCGGAGCACGTAGTCCATGTTGTCGGCGGTGTAGATGCCGGACAGGAGCGGCTTGAGATGGGCGAGCCAGCGCGGGTGGCCCGCCGCCGGCGCCGTGTAGCCCTTGCCCATGAGGTAGCAGATCCACTCGGCGTCGATGCGCTCGCCGGCCTCGAAGGGCCCCGACGGGCTCCGCCCGAGGCCGCGCAGGAGGTCCGCCATCTCCTCGCGGATGATCCGCTGGCCCACCAGCTCATGGGTCAGCCCGAGATCGGCCAGGAAGTTGTCGTCGAAGAAGTGCCCGAAGGGCCCGTGGCCGATGTCGTGCAGCAGCCCCGCCATCCTCAGCAGCTCCTCGACGAGGGGGCTGGACGGCGCGTCCGGGAACTCCGCCTTGAGCGAGCGGTGGAGTTGCTGGGCGAAGCGCCCGGCCAGGTGCATGGCGCCGAGGGAGTGCTGGAAGCGGCTGTGCTCGGCGGCGGGGAACACCCAGCGCGCCGACTGCAGTTGCGGCACCCGACGGAGCCGTTGCATCCAGGGCGAGTCGATGAGGTCCTGCTCGGTGGCCTCGCCGGGCACCCCATCGGGGCGCGTGTACAGGATGTACTGGTGGATGGGATCGGCGATGAGGCCGCGCCCCTGGTACGTGTCGATGCCCTTCACGACTCGAGCCTACACCCTACCTCCGGGGATACTGCTTCTCGTAGTACGCCTTGAAGGCTCCCGACTTGATCGGCTTCCACCAGGCCTCCTGGGTCCGGTACCACTCGACCGTGGCCTCGAGCGCCGCCGCGAACGGGTAGGCCGGTCGCCAGCCGAGGCCGTGGACCTTGCCGCTGTCGAGCGCGTAGCGCCGGTCGTGGCCCGGGCGGTCGGCGACGGGGGTGATGAAGGTCTCGGGCTTGCCCAGCAGACCGAGGATCGCGCGCGTCAGCGCCACGTTCTCGACCTCGTTCCCGCCGCCGATATTGTAGATCTCCCCCGCCTCCCCCTTGCGGAGGACGAGGTCGACGGCGGCGCAGTTGTCGAGGACGTAGAGCCAGTCGCGCACGTTCCGGCCGTCGCCGTAGAGCGGCAGCGGCTTGTCGTCGAGCGCGTTGGTCACGAAGAGCGGAATGACCTTCTCCGGATACTGATGGGGCCCGAAGTTGTTCGACGAGCGGGTGATCAGGACCGGCACCCGATGGGTGTGCCAGTAGGCCAGCGCGAGCAGGTCCCCGCCGGCCTTCGAGGCCGAGTACGGGTTCGACGGCCGCACCGGATCGCTCTCGCGCGACGACCCGCGCTCGACCGACCCGTAGACCTCGTCGGTGCTGATGTGCAGGAAGCGCGCGATCTTCAGCTCCTTCACCGCCTCGAGCAGCGCGAACACGCCGAAGACGTCGGTCCGGAGAAACGCGTCGGGCTCCATCAGCGAGCGGTCGACGTGCGATTCGGCGGCGAAGTTGACGACGGCGTCGACCCCCCGGATGACGTCGCGCACGACCTGCGCGTCGCAGACGTCGCCCTGCACGAACGTGTACCGCGAATCGTTGGCGAGGTCGGCCAGGTTCGCCGGGTTCCCGGCGTACGTCAGCTTGTCGAGATTGACGACGCGGTCGGCGGCGTGCGTCGCGAGGACGTGGCGGATGAAGTTGGAGCCGATGAATCCGCATCCGCCGGTGACCAGGAGCTTCACGTCCCTACCCGCGAATGACTTCCCAGATCTCGGCGCCCGCGTAATCCCACGGCAGCCGGCCCTCGTCGCACGTCGCCGGCTCGGGCGAGAAATGGACATCGGTGAAGTAGATGATCCGCCCGGGCGCGGCCGCGAGGTTCCGCACGCCGTGCGCGACGCCCGGTGGGATGCGAACCAGGCGCGAGGCGCCGGCGCCGAGCGTGAAGCGCATGCGCGCGCCCTCGGTCTTCGCGCCCTGCCGCACGTCGAGCAGCACCAGCAGCATCCGATCGGACGGCGGCACGTACCAGACGTCGGTCTGGCGCTGGTGGAGGTGGTACGCCTTGATCGCGCCGGGCTCGACCTCGCTGTAGTTGATCTGGCGTACGGTGAAGCCGGCGAGCGCCTCGGGATGGCCCTCGGTCAGGCGCGCCAGCTCGGTCATGCTTCCGCCGTCGTCCGCGAACCGCTTGAGCTCGACGATCTCGACGCCGTCGATGCGGGGCGACGGACCATAGGACTGGATCTGAAAGGCGCGCTTGGCGGCGGGCGAGAAGTCCATCCGGTCTTCCGATCTTACGGCTCGGGCTCGACCAGGCGCAACAGATACCGCCCGTACGAGTTGTCCTTCATCGGCCGGGCGATGCGCAGCACGTCGTCGGCCGCGATATAGCCCATCCGGAAGGCGATTTCCTCGAGGCAGGCGACCATGAGCCCCTGGCGCTCCTCGATCGTCTGGATGAAGCTCGACGCCTGCAGGAGCGCCTCGTGGGTGCCCGTGTCGAGCCACGCGATACCGCGCCCGAGCTTCTCGACCTGGAGGGCCCCGCGCCGCAGATACGCCGCGTTCACGTCGGTGATCTCCAGCTCGCCGCGCGCCGAGGGCTTGAGCCCGGCGGCGATCTCGACGACCTGGTTGTCGTAGAAGTAGAGGCCGGTCACCGCGTACGGCGAGCGCGGCTTGACCGGCTTCTCCTCGAGCCCGACCGCGCGGCCGTCGGCCCCGAACTCGACGACACCGTAGCGCTCGGGATCGCGGACCCAGTAGGCGAACACCGTCGCGCCCGAGGGGCGGTCGGCGGCGCGCTGGAGAAACTCGGAGAGACCGTGGCCGTAGAACACGTTGTCCCCGAGCGCCAGGGCGACCCGGTCGTCGCCGACGAAGCGCCGCCCGATGATGAAGGCCTGCGCCAGGCCCTCCGGCCTGGGCTGGGCCGCGTACTCGACGGAGAGCCCGATATGGCCGCCGTCGCCGAGCAGGCGCCGGAACGCCTCCTGGTCCTGAGGCGTGGTGATGACCAGAACCCGTCGGATGCCCGCGAGCATCAGGGTCGAAAGGGGGTAATAGATCATCGGCTTGTTGTAGATGGGGACGAGCTGCTTGCTGATCGCGTGGGTCAGGGGGTAAAGTCGCGTTCCTGATCCTCCCGCGAGGATGATGCCCTTGATGGAATTAGTCATGGAATTCTGTGAGTATAGCAGCGGCATCCCGCCGCGATGAAGGTCCTGGATGGCGCATCACCCGTGAGCCGACCGGGAATAGGGGTAATATCAAAACCATGAAGACGCTGAAGGACATGCTGGCCGAGGCGAGGCAGGTCGTTCCGGAGGAGGGGCCTGCAGAGGTCGCCAAGCGGCTCGCCGCCGGCGAGAAGATCGCTGTCATCGATGTCCGCGACCCCGACGAGTTCCGGGACGGCCACCTGGAGGCGGCGACGAACATCAGCCGCGGCTTCCTGGAGTTTCGCGTCGGCACGGCTGTGAGCGAGCCGTCCACGCCGATCGTGCTCTATTGCCAGACCGGGCTGCGCTCGATGCTGGCGGCGAAGGCCCTCAAGGATCTGGGGTACCCGACGGTCATCAACCTCCAGGGCGGCTACCAGAAGTGGGTCCAGTCCGGGCTGCCGACGGTGCGCGACGTCCCGCTGACGGCCGACCAGATCCAGCGCTACAGCCGCCACTTCCTGCTCCCGCAGGTGGGCGACAAGGGACAGCGCAAGCTCTTGCGCTCCAAGGTCCTGCTCATCGGCGCCGGCGGGCTCGGCTCGCCCACCGCCCTCTATCTGGCCGCGGCCGGCGTGGGAACGCTCGGCCTGATGGACGGCGACACCGTCGATATCACAAATCTACAAAGGCAGGTGCTCCACACCACCGCCGACATCGGCAAGCCCAAGGTCGAGTCGGGCACGCGGACCCTCAAGGCGCTGAATCCCGATGTCAACGTGATCGCCCTGCCGACGCGGATCACCGTCGACAACATCATGGACATCATCAAGGACTACGACCTCGTCGTCGACGGCTCGGACAACTTCGAGACGCGCTACCTGGTGAACGACGCGTGCTTCCTCGCGGGCAAGACCAACGTCCACGGCTCGATCTTCCAGTTCGAGGGCATGGCGACGGTGTTCGCGCCCGGCCAGGGTCCCTGCTATCGCTGCCTCTATCCGACGCCGCCGCCGCCGGGTCTCGTCCCCTCCTGAAGCGAGGCCGGCGTCCTGGGCGTGCTCCCAGGAGTGATTGGAACGATTCAGGCGACGGAGACCGTCAAGCTGGTGCTGGGCATCGGCGAGCCGCTGATCGGCCGGCTCCTCACCTACGACGCGCTGGGCATGCGCTTCCGCGAAGTCAGGCTGCGCCGCGATCCCAAGTGCCCGCTGTGCGGGACGTCACCGACCATCAAGGATCTGGCGGTCCATCGAAACGGCGCGGGCGGGGCGTGCGACGTCTCGGCGGACGGTCATGGCGAAGCCGTGGCGGCCGCGGTGACTCCCAAGGCCGGCGGCTGATCTCGCGCTTCGCCGACCGCCGGGCATGACCCGCTCTCTCGGCGGCGCACTCACGCCCGCTCTCGTCGACCGCTTCTCGCAGCGCGACCTCGCCCGGCGACTGGGCACGGCGCTCCCGTTCGTCACGGTGGACCCCGACGGACGGCCCCATCCGATGCTCCTCTCGTATCTCGAGCTGCGCGCCTACGACAGCGGCACCGTCGGGCTGGTGATCGGCGCCCGGACGCGGAGCGCCCGCAATCTGATGGAGCGCGGGACGGGAACCTTGCTGGCCGTCGAGCCCGACGCGACCGTGTACGTGAAGCTTAGGACGGTCGACGGACCGCTGCCGGTCGCGGGCAGCAACGAATACGGTCTCGGCTACTTCCTGCTCGCCGTCGAAGAGGTGCTCGAGGACGCGCCGGCCGACTGGGAGGGCGCCATGCGGATCACCAGCGCGGTCCGGTACACGCCCGCGCCGACGCTCGACGAGCCCTGGGCGCGCGCCACGCTCGCCGCGCTCGCGGAGCCCCGCGCGCGCGCCTGACTACTGGGACGCCTCGGGATCCCGGTAGAGCCCGATCGTCACCTCGACCTCGGTCTCCCGCCCCTCGCGCAGGAGCACCACGCGCACCTTCTTGCCCACCGGCATCGACGAGACGACGCGCTGGAGATCGCGCGTGGTCTCGAGCCGGGCGCCGTCGATGCCGACGATCACGTCGTCGGCGCGCACGCCGCCTTTGTCCGCGGGGTCACCCGGCATCACGCGGCGCACCCACACGCCCCTGGCCTCGCGGAGCTTGAGGTGCGCCACGTCGTCCTCCGTCACGTCCGAGATCGAGACGCCGAGCCAGCCCCAGTCGACGCGCCCCTTCTCGGCGAGCTGCGGCAGCAGGATCTTGACGAGGCTCGAGGGAATGGCGAAGCCGATCGAGCCGTTGCGCGCGGCCATGCTGTTGACGCCGACCACCTCGCCCGCCACGTTCACGAGCGGCCCGCCGGAGTTCCCGGGATTGATCGCGGCGTCGGTCTGGATGAAGTCGAAGCCCGGCGTCGCGACCGTCAACGGCGCGCCCTTGCGGCTCACGATCCCGAACGAGACGCTCTGCTCGAGCCCGAACGGACTGCCGAGCGCCAGCACGAACTCGCCGACGCGCAGCCGGTTCGAATCGCCGAGGGGGAGCGCGGTGAGGCCGGAGGCGCCGTCGATCTTCAGGAGTGCCAGATCGACGCGGTTATCCCGCCCGATCACCTTGCCCGGGAACCGCTTGCCGCCGCTCAGGCGGACCTGGATGGACGCGGCACCGTCGATCACGTGGGCGTTGGTGATGATCAGCCCGCTCGGATCGATGACGAAGCCCGAGCCGGTGCCGCGCCGGGGCTCCCGGTTCTCCTCGCCCGGCGTGTCCTCCTTGACCGCCCGCTGCACGCTGACGTGGACGAGCCCGGGCTGGAGCCGCTCGGCGAGATCGGCGAGCAGGGTGTTGACCCGCGCCAGATCGGGCGCCGCGCGAGCGGCCGGGCTCTCGCGCCACAGCGCCCCGCCGCCGGTCGACGGACCGGCACAGCCCACCGCGAGACCCACCACCGCCGCCAGAGCCGCCAGCGCACGCCGACGCGAGCCGATCATCCCTGCCCTCCCGAGCACTCTACGAACGAGTATACCGTCCCGGTCGGTCACTGGACCGAACCAGCCGGGCTGCTCAAAAAGGTCCAGCTGCGAGGCGGCGCCCGAGGGCTGCACGCGAGGCGTACTCGCTGTACGTCGAGCGTGCAGCCGAGGGCGCCAACGACGCAGATGGGCCTTTTTCAGCAGCCCGCCGGCTAGCGGCTGACTTCGCGGACGAGGTGCGGCAGCTCCGGGATCAGCAGCTTCTCGAGGGCGAGACGGCACGCGTTGGGCGAGCCGGGCAGCGAGACGACGATGCGCCGCGCGTGAATGCCGAGCTGAGCGCGCGAGAGCATCGCGGCGGCGCCGATCTCCTGGTATGACAGCATCCGGAACAGCTCGCCGAAGCCGGGGAGCCGCTTGTCGAGCATCGCGTCGATCGCCTCGTAGGTCGAGTCGCGCGAGGTGATCCCGGTTCCGCCGGTGGCGATCACCACCTTCACCGCGTCGCTGGCGCACACCTCGCGGATCACGCGCTGAACGTCCTTCGGCTCGTCACGGACGATGGTCGATCCGACGACCGGGTGACCGGCGTCGGTGAGGAGCTTCTTGATGAGCGCGCCGCTCGTGTCGGTCTCGGGCGTCTTGGTGTCGGAGACCGTCAGCACCCAGCAGCCGACGGTGCGCGGCGCGGTGGCCTTGTGCTCGAGCGGCGTGCTGTCGGGTGTGCTCAACGTCGGCTTCCCCCGTGACCGCCGTAGGCGCGATCGAGAATCTCCACGAGATGCAGAACGTTCACCTTCGCGTCGTGGGCGCTCAGTCCGGCCTGGATCTGCAGAATGCATCCGGGATTGGCGGTGACGAGCGCCTCGGCCTGCGTGGCGAGCACGTGGCCGACCTTGCGATGCAGGAGCCGCGTTGCCATCTCGGGCTGCGTGAGGTTGTAGATGCCGGCCGATCCGCAGCACCAGTCCGACTCCGCCAGCTCGACGAGCCGGAGCCCGGGAATCTGGGCCAGGAGCTGACGCGGCTCGCTCTTGATCTTCTGGCCGTGCACGACGTGACACGGGTCGTGGTACGTGCACGTCAGGGGGACCGGCGAGAGCGGCCCGCGCAGCGGCTCGCGCGCCAGAAACTCCGCGAGGTCCTGCACCGACGCCACGAAGCGCTTCGCGCGTGCCGCGTACGCCGGATCGTCGGCGAGCAGGTGGCCGTACGCCTTCATGTGAGCGCCGCACCCCGACGTGTTCACGATGACGGCCTCGACGCCCGCCGCCTCGAACGTGTCGATCGTGCTCCGGGCCATCGCGAGCGCCCGCGCGTGATCGCCGCCGTGGGCGTTCAGGGCGCCGCAGCATCCCTGACCGTCCGGAACGACCACGTCGCAGCCGTTCTTCGCGAGCACCCGCGCCGTCGCCCGGTTATGGGCGCCGAAGACGACGGACTGCACGCATCCGGTCAGCAACGCCACGCGCGCCCGCCGCGGACCTTCGGCAGGTGTCAGGCGGGGTGGCGCCGCCCGCTCGGCCTTCGACGGAACCGTCGGCAGCAGCGCGTCCCATGCCGGAAGCGTTCCGGGCAGGCGCCGGATCAGGCCACTCCGGCGCGCGAGCCGCTGCAGGCCGCTCGCCTGGTAGAGGCGCGCTCCCGACGCGGCGAGAGCGAGCAGGCGCGGGTGCCCGAGCAGGAGCCCGAAGTTCAGCCAGCGGAAGATCCGCCGAACCGGGCCCCCTGGCCGCTGGCGCTCGATCTCGGCCTTCGCGGCCTCGATGAGCTGCCCGTAGGGCACCCCCGCCGGGCACACGGTCTCGCACGCGCGGCAGTCGAGACAGAGGGAGAGATGGCGCACGGTCGAGTCGCTCAGCGACATCCGTCCTTCGGCCAGCGACTTGACCAGGAAGATGCGCCCGCGGGGCGAGTCCATCTCGGTGCCGAGCACGGAGAACGTGGGGCAATACGCGAGGCAGAGCCCGCAATGAACGCACTGGTTCACGCCCTCCACCGAGAGCCCGTGAAGGGTGAGCGGCGAAGCGTCCACGCGATCCTCAGATGCCGGCAACGAACCGCCCCGGATTCAGAATGTTTCGCGGATCGAGCTGGGCCTTGATCCGCTCCATGATGCGCACGGCCGCGCCGGGATCGTCCCAGACCGGAACCTGAGACTTCACCGCCAGCGGCGCCCACTCGAGCGTCCCGTGGCCGCCGCCCGCGCGCGCCAGCTCGCGCCACTCCCGCAGGACGGCCGCGATCGCCGACGGCTCCTTCGGCCTGACGTCGGAGCCGACCGCGGCGCGCACGACGCCGACCCCAGCGTGCGCGGCCCACGCGCTCGCGAGGCCGCGGGCACGGGCTCCGCCGGCCCCCTGCTCCATCAGATCGGCGACCTGGCTCGGCAGCACCGAGAACGACATGACCGCGGCCACGACGGGGAACGCCGCGCGCGCCGCCGTCTCGAGGCGAGGCCAGGTGCCGTCCGGGAGCGGTCGCCCCTCCTGCCCGCCGCACGCGACGGCCAGACGGTTGAGCTCGGCGCATTGCCAGTCGACCTGTTCCCGGAGCCCATCGAAGCCCACCACGAGCGCGGGGCTCTCCGCCCCGAGCGCGGCACCCGCGGGGGCGTCGAGGAGCTCGATGGCGTTCGGAATCAGGTCGCTGGCCAGCAAGGCTCTGACGGCGGCGCCCGCGTCCTTGAGGCGCTCGAACGGGATGCACACGAGTCGCTCGTGATCGGGCAGCGGGCGGAGCTTCACGGTCGCCTCGACGATGACGCCGAGCGTGCCGTACGAGCCGACGAAGAGCTTCGGCAGGTCGTAGCCGGCGACGTTCTTCACGACCTTCCCGCCGCCGCGCACGACCGTGCCGTCGGCCGTGACCACCGTGACGCCGATCAAGAGGTCGCGCGCGGTGCCGTAGAGGTGCCGGCGCGGCCCGGATGCGTTCGTCGCGAGCACGCCGCCGAGGGTCGCGAGGCGGGCGTCGGCGGGATCGAGCGACACCCACTGGCCGCGGCCGCGGAGCGCGGTCTGAAACGCCTCCACGGTCATGCCCGCCTCGACGGATGCCGTCAGGTCGCCCGGCTCGTGCTCCAGGAGCCGGCTCAGCCGACGAAGCCCGAGCACGAGCCCGGCGGGGGCAGCCGGCATGCCGACGCTCGCGGCGGTGCCGCCTCCCCACGGCGTCACCGGCCGCGCGGCGTCGGCGGCCAGCCCGATGACCGCGGCCACCTCGTCGACCGATCCGGGAAACACCGCCGCCTCGGGCGTGCGCCCCTCGATGACGTACGGGGAGAGCTCGACCCCGGTGAGAACGTTCTGGGTGCCGACGGTGGCGCGAAGCTTGTCGAGCAGCGCGTCCGGCAACGCGACGTCAACCGCCCGCGCTAGAAGCGCTGGGCGAGGCCCTTTTCTTCGATCGGATGCGGCCGGTAGGCGACGGGCCCGACCTCGCCGCAGGACTTCTTGGTCGGAAAGATCTTCCCGGGATTGCAGAGCCCGGTCGGATTGAACGCGCTCTTCAGGCGATGCATGAACGCGAGATCGGCCGCCGAGAAGATGAACGGCATGAAGTCGGATTTTTCGAGGCCGATCCCGTGCTCGCCCGAGATCGACCCGCCTACCTCGGCGCAGACCTTCATGATCTCCGCGCCGGCCGCCACCACGCGCGCCTCGTCGCCCGGCTTGCGCGGGTCGTAGAGAAGATTCGGGTGGAGGTTGCCGTCGCCGGCGTGGAACACGTTGCCGACGCGCAGGCCGGCCGCCGCGACGATCTCGTTCACGCGGTGAAGCACGTAGGGAAGCTTCGTGCGCGGGATGACGCCGTCCATCACCATGTAGGCGGGCGAGATCCGGCCGTAGGCGCCGAAGGCGGATTTGCGCCCTTTCCAGAGGAGCAGGCGCTCGGACTCGGTCCGCGCGGTGCGGATCTCGCGCGCGCCGGTCTCGCGGCACGCCGCGACGATGCGCTCGGCTTGGGCCTCCATGCCGACGGCGAGCCCGTCGAGCTCGATCAGGAGCGCGGCGGCGGCATCGCGCGGGTAGCCGCAGCCGAAGGCGTCCTCGACCGCCTGGATCGTCAGGTGGTCGATCATCTCCATGGCGGCGGGCACGAGCCCGCGCCCGATCACCGCCGACACCGCCTCGGAGGCGCGGTCGATCTCGTCGAAGACCGCGAGGACGGTCTTGACCGCCTGCGGCTTCTTGAGGATGCGGACGACGATCTTGGTGGCGATGCCGAACGTGCCCTCCGAGCCCACGAAGACACCGGCCAAGTCGTAGCCGCACGCGTCGCGCGTCTTGCCCCCGAGCCACACCACCTCGCCGTCGGGCATGACGACCTCGAGCCCGAGGACGTGGTTGGTGGTGACGCCGTACTTGAGGGTGTGCGGGCCGCCGGAGTTGTTGGCGATGTTGCCGCCGATCGTGCACGCCTGCTGGCTCGACGGGTCGGGCGCGTAGTAATAGCCGCGCGGGCCGACCTTCCACGAGAGGTGCAGGTTCACGAGCCCGGGCTCGACCACGGCGATCTGGTTGTCGTAGTCGACCTCGAGCACGCGGTTCATCCGCATGAGCGAGATGACGATGCCGCCCTCGGTCGGCAGGCATCCGCCCGACAGACCCGTGCCCGCGCCGCGGGCGACGAACGGGAGCTTCTCGCGGTTGGCGAGCTTCACGATCGCCGAGACGTGCTCGGCCGACGTCGGGAACACGACGAAGTCCGCGAGGGCGCGAAAGAGCGTGAGGCCGTCGGACTCGTACACCAGGAGCTCGTCCGGATCCGACAGCACCGCGCCGGGCCCGAGGATCGCCTCGAGCTCTTGCCGGAGGTCGCGCTTACCGGAAGCCGTCAGCGTCATGCGTAGACCGAATTATAACCCGCCGAGGAGAACCTGGGCGGCGCGGACGATGGCGGCGACGTCGATGCCGTAGTGGCGATAGAGGTCGGCTCGTGTCCCCGATTGACCGAAGTCGTCGACACCGAGCGCCGTCTGGGGCACGCCGAGCGCCGCCCCGATGAAGGCGAGCGCGTGCGAGTGGCCGTCGAGCACGGACACCACCGGGACGCCCTCCTCGTCGGCGCTCACGAGCGTCTCGAGATACGGCCGCGGCTCGCGCAGGCCCCGGTAGAGCCGATCGGGGCTGGTGACGGCGAAGACGCTCGCCAGCACGCCGCGCTCGCGCAGCGCGCGCGCGGCGTGGACGGCCTCGGGCACCGTCACGCCGGCGGCGAACAGGCTGACCGCGTTGGTCTCGGGGTCCCAGCCCGGCTCGCCGCGCGCGTCGACGAGCCGGTAGGCGCCGCGCAGGACGCCCCCTCGATACGCGGCGCTCGGCGGCGGCGCGAGCGCCTGGTCGACGGTGCGAGTCGACAGCCGCACGTAGGCCGCTTCGGCCCCTTCACCGGCGAGGCCCCGCAGCGCGTCGAGCAGAATCCACTCGGTTTCCACCGCGAACGCCGGATCCCAGTAGACGATGCCCGGCAGCGCGACGCCGATCCCGGGGGTGATGACGGACTGATGCGCCCCGCCCTCGGGCGAGAGGCTCACACCCGACGGCGTCGCCGCGACGATGAAGCGGGAGCCCGAGTAGAGGGCGTGATACAGCGCGTCGAGCCCGCGAGTGACGAAGGGGTCGTAGAGGGTCCCGATCGGCAGGAGGGTCTCGCCGTACAGCTCGCGCGCGAGGCCGAACGCGCCCAGCAGCAAGAACAGATTGTGCTCCGCGATGCCGAGCTCGATGTGCTGGCCCGCCGGGGACTCCTTCCACTGCACCGCCTGCGGCTGATCGGCGAACGGATTCGTCCGCGCCTGGGGGAAATAGACTCCCTTGCGATTGATCCAGCCCGCGAGGTGCGTCGTCACCGCGACGTCGGCCGACACCGTCACGATGCGTTCGGCCACGGGAAGCCGGCTGAGCGCGCCCAGCACCCGGCCGAATGCCTCCTGCGTCGAGCACTCCGCCGGGTAGCTCTCCTCGAGCTCGGCGGGAACCTCGAGCGTCGAGGCGCGCGGCGCGGGCGGCGTGAAGAGCGGGGGAAGCTTGCGCACGAGCGCCGCCTCCTCGCTGTCCGGCGCGAAGCCGTTCCACTCCGCGCCCTCGCCGATGCCCAGCGATCCGCGGAGCTGGTCGATCTGGCCCGGCGTGAGCAGCGCGGTGTGATTGAGCGGGTCGCCCGCGAACGGAAGTCCCCAGCCCTTGATCGTGTGGGCGAAGATGACCACCGGTCGGTCGCGGACGCGCCCGGCTTCCGCGAACGCGTCGAGGATTGCCCGGAGGTCGTGGCCGCCGCGATCGGCGACGAGCTCTGCGAGCGCCGCGTCGCCGATGTTGCCGAGAAGGCGATCGAGCATCCGGTCGGCCCGGCCCTCGCGGTCGGTGACGAGCGCCTTGCGGAGTCCGCCCGGCGCGAGGCGGAGCAGCCGCTGGTACGCGACGTTCGACAGCGCGTCGAGCTGCGTGCGGAGCCCCGCCCCGCCGGGCTTCGCGAAGAGCTTTTGAAGCTTGCGGCCCCACGAGAGCTCGATGACGTGCCAGCCGCCCGCTTCGAACATCGCGCGCATCTGGCGCAGGCGCCCGTCGGGAACGATCCGGTCGAGCGACTGGCGATTCACGTCGACGATCCAGAGCACGTTCGTGAGCCGCCCGACGACCTCTTCGGCCAGCGCCTCGCCGACGTTGCCCTCGTCGAGCTCGGCGTCGCCGACCATGACGATGACCCGGCCGGGCGTCCGGGTGCCGAAGTGGTCGACGATGTACCGGGACGCCAGCGCCCCGAAGGTGGCCTGCACGGCGCCGAGCCCCATCGAGCCGGTCGAGAGGTCGACGACGTCGGGGTTCTTGCGCCGGCTCGGATAGGCCTGAAGCCCGCCGAAGCTCCGCAGCTCGCGCAGCGCCCCGGCGGAGAGACGGCCGCGAAGATACTGGGCCGCGTAGAACGCGGGCGAGGCGTGCGCCTTGACCGCCACCAGATCGTCGCTCCGGAGCGCGTCGAAGTAGAGCGCGGTCAGCAGGCTGACGACCGACGCTGACGACGCCTGGTGGCCGCCGACCTTCACGCCCTCCGGGTTGGGCCGGATGCTGTTGGCGTGGTGCACCATGTAGGTGCTGAGCCACAGCACCGTCTTCTGGATGCGCTCGAGGACCTCGAGGCGGCTCACGACGGGTCGAAGCGTAACACGGCGTGGCCGTTGAACACGCGGCCCTTCACGTGTACATTGCGCTGCATGTCGGAACGCACCCGCGACCTGCGCGTCGAGAGCTTCCGGCCGCTCCTGCCGCCGCTGATCCTCCTCGAGGAGCAGCCGCTGAGCGAGCGGGGCTCGGAGACCGTCACACGGGCGCGGCAGGAAATCGGCCGGATCCTCCGGGGCGAGGACGACCGGCTCGTCGTCATCGTCGGTCCGTGCTCGATCCACGATCCGGCCGCGGCGCTCGACTACGCGCGGCGGCTCAAGGCGGTGGCGGACGAGCACGCGCGCGACCTCCGCATCGTGATGCGCGTCTACTTCGAGAAACCGCGGACCACCGTCGGCTGGAAGGGGCTCATCAACGACCCGCGTCTCGACGGGAGCTTTGCCATCAACGAGGGGCTCCGGCAGGCGCGCCGCCTGCTGCTCGATCTCGCCGAGCTCGGGCTGCCGGCGGGCTGCGAGTTCCTCGATCCGATCTCCCCGCAGTTCACCTCGGATCTCGTCGCCTGGGGCGCCATCGGCGCGCGCACGACCGAGAGCCAGGTGCACCGCGAGCTGGCCTCGGGCCTCTCGATGCCCGTCGGTTTCAAGAACGGCACCGACGGCGGGGTCCAGATCGCCATCGACGCGGTGCGCGCGGCGAAGCATCCGCACCAGTTCCTCGGCGTGACCGAGCAGGGCCTCTGCGCGATCGTGGCCACGAGCGGCAACCCCGATTGTCACGTCATCCTGCGCGGCGGCGCGAGCGGCTCCAACTACGACGCGGTGAGCGTGCAGAAGACGACCGCGGCGCTGGCGGACGCCAAGCTTCCGCCCCGGCTCATGATCGACACGAGCCACGGCAACAGCGACAAGGACTACCGCCGTCAGCCGGTTGCGTCGCACGACATCGCCGAGCAGGTGGCGCACGGCGATGCGGCCATCTTCGGCGTCATGATGGAAAGCTTTCTCGTCGAAGGACGCCAGGATCTTAAAGATCCGGCCGCGCTCCGGTACGGCCAGAGCATCACCGACGCCTGCATGGGCTGGGAGATGACCATTCCCGTGCTCGCCGAGCTCGCGGGTGCCGTGCGCGCCCGCCGGAAGACGCGCTAACCTACCCGGCTCGCCTCGGATTCAGCCGATGCCGGAGCGCAGTCCCATCCTGTCCGTGAACGTCGCCGACCTGCCCTGGCGGCCTTCTTCCGTGGCGGCCGGAGTCTTCGTGAAGGACATCGCGGTCACCGACGGCTGGGAGATGCAGCTCGTACGGTTCGAGCCGGGCGCCCGCGTTCCGGTCCACCGGCACGAGCGTCCCGAGTTCCTGTTCATTCTCGAGGGCGAGCTCGTGCAGGCGGGACGGCGGATGGGCCCGGGATGGGCGAGCGTCGCCGAAGCGGGAACGATCGACGAGGACGTGCACTCGGAGACCGGCTGTGTCTTCGTCCTCGTCGATCGAGCGTGAGCGCAGCCCGATGCGGCTCGAGATCCGGCGGGCGGCGCCCGACGACGCCGCGCGCCTGTCGGCCATCGCCCGCGCCGCGAAGGCTCACTGGGGATACCCGAGCGCCTGGCTCGGCGCCTGGGAGCCGGTGCTGACGATCACGCCGGACTACGTGCGGCGCGAGATCGTGTTCGTCGGCGTGCGCGACGGAGAGCCGATCGGATTCTACGCGCTCGAGCCGCGCGCGGACCGCTGGTCGCTCGAGCACATGTGGGTCGACCCGGGCGAGCACGCGCGTGGGGCTGGCCGGAGCCTTTTCGCTCACGCCCTCGGCACTGTCCGAGCGCTCCGCCCCGGCGTCGTGGTCATCGAATCGGACCCGTTCGCGGCCGGCTTCTACGTCCGCATGGGCGCGCGGCAGACCGGCACCGTGGCCGCTCCGATGGACGGCGACCCGGATCGCCGGCTGCCGGTTTTCGAAATCGATCCCCGGGAGGCATGACGCACCCCGGAGAGGGCGCGGCTACTCTCCGCGGAAGTCGGGCTTGCGCTTCTCGAGCATGGCCCGCACGCCTTCCCGGGCGTCGGCGCTGGCCCGGGCGCGACGAGCGCCCTCGTCGAGGTCGGCGTGCTCGATGCGGTCGCGCAGCGCGGCCGAGCGGCGGATCGTCGCCTTCATGCCCGCCAGCGAGAGCGGCGCGTTGCCGGCGATGGTCCGCGCCAGGTCGTAGGTCGCCCGCTCCAGGTCGGCGGCCGGGACGACCGTGTGCACCATGCCCATCTCGTACGCGCGCCGGGCGTCGACCGGCTGGCCGGTCAGGAGAATCTGCCGCGTAAACGCCGGGCCGATGATCTCGACCAGCTTCTGGCCGAGCGGAAACGGCACGACCAGTCCGAGCTTGGCCAGCGGCATGGCGAACCGCGCGACGTCGGCGGCGACGCGGAAATCGCAGTGGAGCGCCAGCTCGCAGCCCCCCGCGTAGGCCGCGCCGTGCACCATCGCGATGCTCGGACGGCTCGAGGCCTCGATCTGCCGGAAGAGCTCGATGACGTCGGCCTCGGGCTCGCCCGGCTCGTGCTGCCGCCGGCTCATCTCGTTGAGATCACGGCCGGAGCAGAACGCGGTGCCGGCGCCGCGAATGACCACGACGCGGGCGCGCGCGTCGCGCTCCAGCTCGTCGAAGCGGCGCCGCAGCTCGTCGAGCATGGCGGTGTTCAGCGCGTTGCGCCGCTCCGGACGGTTGAGGGTCAGGGTGGCGATGCCGTCGGCGACGGAGGACAGGATCTCGTCGGCCATGTGACCTCTCGTGGTCGGGCGGTCAGCGGAAGAGCGAGCGCGCGATCACCATGCGGTGGACCTCCGACGGCCCCTCGCCGATGCGGCGCACGCGCGCCTCGCGGTACCAGCGCTCGAGCGGGAATTCCTTCGAAACGCCGTAGGCGCCGTGGATCTGCACCGCGGCGTCGACGACGCGCCCCAGCACCTCGCTCGAGTAGAGCTTGGCCATCGAGGCCTCGACTCGCGCATCCTCGCCGCGGTCGGCCTTCCAGGCGCCGTCCCAGATGAGATAGCGGCACGCCCGGATCTCCACCTCGGCGTCCGCGAGCATCCACTGGATCGCCTGGCGCTGGGAGAGCGGCGCGCCGAAGGTCGAGCGCTGCTTGGCGTGCGCGATCGCCATGCGATGCGCGGCGACGGCCACGCCGAGATTGCACGCCGAGTACGGAAAGCGGTTCTTCACCAGGAGCTCGAAGGCGAGGTCGAGCCCCTGCCCCTCGGCGCCCACGAGATTCTCGGCGGGGACCTCACAGTCCTCCAGCGTGACGTCGTTCGGGATCGCGGAGGTCCGGATGACCTTGATCGGCTTCGCGGTGAAGCCGGGCGTCCCCTTCTCGAGGATGAAGCACGAGATGCCGCCGCGGCCCTTCGCCTTGTCGGTGCGGGCCCACACGAGACCCCACGGCGCGTCGTGGGCGCGCGAGGTGAAGACCTTGCGGCCGTTCAGCACCCAGCGGTCGCCGCGCTTCTCGGCCCGGGTCTGGATCGCGCCGGCGGGATCGGAGCCGCCGGAGGGCTCCGTGATGGCGAAGAACGTCTTCAGGCCGTCGCGGATGGTCGGGGCGGCGTACTTCTCGATCTGCTCCTTGCTGCCCGCCCAGATCGCCGGCGGCGGATAGCGGCCGAAGACGCCGCAGCCCGGGTTGTAGAGACCCATCCGGTGCTGCGACATCTCCTCGAGCGCCACGCACATCGAGAACGTGTCGAGGCCCCCGCCCCCGTACTGCTCGGGCGCGCCCAGCGCCCAGAGGCCCGCGGCCTTGGTCTTGGCCGAGATTGTCTGGTAGTCGTCATCCGGCAGCTCGGGCGCGTCGGGGTCGATGCGCTGCTCGACGGGAATGACCTCGTCGCGCACGACCCGTCGGATCTGCTCGCGCAGCGCGAGCAGCTCGTCCGGCAGCCGGAAGCCGGGAAAGTTCATGGGCCTTCCATAGTCGCGCCTCGGCCGGCGGGGTCTGCTCGCATCGCTCGCCTCGGGCCTGGGGGCCCCAGCCCCCGGGCGGCCCTGCGGCTCGCACTGCGGCCCCGCGACGGCCTGCGGCGCGCACTACCTCGCGGCTGGACTAGACCCTCACGGGGCGATAGGTCGGCGTCCGCCACTCCGGGAACCGCGCGTCGACGCCGCGCACGATGTCCATGTACGCGCGCGTCAGACGGGCCGTGATCGGACCGACCTTGCCGTCGCCGAGCGGGAACTTGTCGATCGAGAGGATCGGCGTGATCTCGTAGCCGCTGCCGCACAGGAACGCCTCGTCGGCCACGTAGAGCTCGGTCCGATCGATCTCGCGCTCGACCACGCCCATGCCCAGGAGCTCGGGGCAGATCGAGTCCATCAGCGTCGTCCGCGTGATGCTCTCGAGGATGTCCGCGGTGATCGGCGGCGTGACGAGCCGGCCCTTGCGCACCATGAAGAACGTCGCGCCGGTGCCCTCGGCGACGTGGCCTTCCCTGTTCAACAATATCGGCTGGTCATAGCCGTCGGCATTCGCCTGCAGAGTCGCCAGCCGGCCGTTCTGGTAGTTGGCGCCGCATTTCAGGCGGATCGGAATCGCGTTGTCCGAGGTGCGCACCCAGGAGCTCACGCAGCACTTGAGCCCGCCACCCTCCTCGACGCGCGGCCGGCGCCGCGGGTTGATGTAGATCCCGGTCGGTGTCGTGGCGTTGAGCCCGGTGCCGGTGACGTACGCGCACATGTGCATGTGGATGTCTTCGCGGACGTCGTTTCCGGAAAGCACCTGACGCACGGCCTCGTAGAGGTCGAGATCGCTGTAGGGAATCGTGAACCGCATCATCTTCATCGACTCCCGGAAGCGCTGGAAGTGCTCGGGCAGACGGAAGGAGTACACCTCGTCGTCGGCCGCGTTCCAGTAGGCGCGGAGCCCTTCGAACACGTTGGTCGCGTAGAACACGGCGGCGCTGTTGACGGGCAGGACGGCCTGCGCCGGCGGGACGAGCTTGCCGTTCATCCAGATGTTGAGGTCTGCCATAGCCCGGGCTCCTTTTGGTCGTGAAGATGAGCTGTCGTCGGTCCCAGCAAAGATACAGGAACCGCGCCCTCCGCGAAACTGGATCGCTTCGGCGATACTCTGGGGTGCCGTGACTCCCGTGGTCGAGCTCCGCGCGGCCCGCAAGCGCTTCGGTCAGGTCGAGGCGCTGAAGGGCGTCGACCTCGCGATCGGCCCGGGCGAGCTGGTGGCGCTGCTCGGCCCGAACGGCGCGGGCAAGACGACGTCGATCAGCCTCATGCTCGGCCTTCGCCGTCCGACCGGCGGCGAGGCGCGCCTCTTCGGCCTGGACCCGACGGACCGGCGCGCCCGAAGCCGCTGCGGGGTGATGCTCCAGGAGTCGGGAACGACGGGCGTGCTGACGGTCAGGGAGATCGTGAATCTCTTCCGCGCCTACTATCCGGCGTCGCTCCCGGCCGATCGGGCGATCGCGCTGGGCGGATTGGACGCCAGGGCGAATGCGCGAATCGGCACGCTCTCCGGCGGCGAGCGCCAGCGCCTGTATTTCGCGCTCGCCGTCTGCGGCGATCCCGATGCGCTCTTCCTGGACGAGCCGACCGTCGGCATGGACGTGGAAGGCCGCCGCGCGGTGCTCGAGAGCATCCGCGCGCTGTCCGCGGCCGGCAAGACGATCGTGCTCACCACCCACTATCTCGAGGAGGCCGATCAGCTGGCGAGCCGCATCGTCGTGATCGATCGGGGTGTCGTCATCGCCGACGCGACGCCCCGCGAGATCAAGGCACGGATTCCGAGCAAGCGGGTCACGTTCAGCGCGGCCACGTCCGTCGGCGACGCGACTTTCCGGGGGCTTCCGGTGCAGAGCCTCGAGGTCCGGGACCATCGGGTGGGCCTGCTCAGCAGCGAGCCCGAGCTGGTCCTCAAGGCGCTGTTCGAGCGCGGCGTCGCGATTCAGGATCTCGAGGTCACGGGCGCCGACCTCGAGGAGGCGTTTCTGAGCCTCACGCGCCGTCCATGACACGGCCGGCGGCGGCGCCGTTTCCGCAGATGCTCCTCGCCCAGACCAAGAGCGAGCTGCTCATGCGCTGGCGGGTTCCGGCCTTCAGTGTCACCAACCTGGCGCTCCCGATCGTCTTCTTCACCTTCTTCGGGCTGCCGGTCGCGCACGTCGTGCGGGGCGACGGCGTGAGCATCGGCGCCTATCTCCTGGCCTCGTTCGGCGCGTACGCCGTGGGCAACGTCATGGTCTACGGCTTCGGAATCGGCGTCGCCAACGAGCGCGGCATGAAGGTCGACCGCCTGATGCGGGCGAGCCGGTTGCCTCCCCTCGTGTTCATGCTCGCGAAGGTCGTGACGGCTCTGGTGTTCGCGTTCCTGGCGCTCGTGCTGCTGATCGGGTTCGGTATCGTCGCGGGGGGCATTCACCAGACGCCGGCCGTCTGGGCGACGATCATCGGGCGGCTGCTCGCCGGCTCGCTGCCGTTCATCGCGCTGGGCTTCGCGATCGGCTACTGGTCGGGACCGCACGCGGCGCCGGCGGTCGCCAACCTGATCTATCTCCCGCTGTCCTTCGCCTCCGGGCTCTTCGTGCCCCTCAACCAGCTGCCCGGCTTCGTGCGGACGCTGGCTCCCTTCCTGCCGAGCTATCACTACGCGCAGCTGGCGTGGAGCGCCCTCGGCGCCGGGCGCGAATCCCTCGGCGAGAGCCTGCTGTGGCTCGCGGGCTATACCGCGCTCTTCCTGACGCTCGCCGTCCGGGCCTACCGTCGCGAGGAGCGCGCGAAGTTCGCGTGACCCGATGAGGATCGTCATTCCGGGCGGCACCGGGCAGGTCGGGACGCTCCTGGCCCGGGCCTTTCACCGTGACGGCCACGACGTCATCGCCCTCGGGCGGTCTCCGGTGGAGGCCCCGTGGCGCATCGTCCGCTGGGATCCCCAGCGGCTCGGTGATTGGGCGCGCTCGATCGACGGCGCCGACGCGGTCATCAACATGGCGGGGCGATCGGTCAACTGCCGCTACAACGCGAAGCATCGTGACGAGATCCTCCGCTCCCGCGTTGGCTCGACCCGGATCGTGGGCCAGGCCATCGCCCGAGCGACGCGGCCGCCATCGACGTGGCTGCAGGCGAGCACCGCGACGATCTACGCGCACCGGTACGACGCGCCGAACGACGACGAGACCGGGATTCTCGGCGGAGCCGAGGCCGACACACCGGCCACGTGGCGCTTCAGCATCGGCGTCGCCACCGCGTGGGAGCGCGCCCTCGACGAGGCGGACGTTCCCGGCACCCGGAAGATCACGTCTCCTGGATCCACGACGCGGATTTCGTTCGCGCGATCTACTGGCTCCTGGACCGCCGCGAGATGAGCGGATCCGTGAACCTGGCATCGCCCAATCCGCTTGCGAACCGCGACTTCATGGCCGCGTTACGACGCGCGTGGGGAATGCCCATCGGGTTGCCGGCGAGCCGATGGATGCTCGAGCTGGGCGCCGTCTTCATGCGGACCGAGACCGAGCTGCTTCTGAAGAGCCGGCGCGTGATCCCCAGCCGTCTCCTCAGGGAGGGGTTTGTTTTCAGATTCCCGGAGTGGCCGGACGCCGCCAGGGACCTCTGCGCCCGCTGGAGGGCGCAGCCCCGCCGCTAGTTGACCTTGCGCTCGCGGCCGGCCCAGAAGGGCTCGCGCAGCTTGAACTTCTGGAGCTTGCCGGTTGCGGTGCGGGCCAGGGCCTCGCGGAGCTCGATCGACGTCGGGCACTTGTAGTGCGCCATGCGGCTCCGGCAGTGGGCGATCAGGTCGCCGGCGCTCGCCTGACTCCCCGGACGGAGCACGACCAGCGCCTTGATCGTCTCGCCCCACTTCTCGTCGGGCACGCCGATCACGGCGGCCTCGGCCACCGCCGGGTGCTGGTAGAGGCAGTCCTCCACCTCGATCGACGAGACGTTCTCGCCGCCGGTGATGATCACGTCCTTCTTGCGGTCGGCGATCACGGTGTAGGCATCCTCGGCATGGCCGCCGTCGCCGGTATGGAACCAGCCGGCGACGATCGACCTGCCGGTCTCCTCCGGCTGGTTCCAGTAGCCCTCGAAGACGTTGTTGGTCCGGGTGAGGATCTCGCCGTTGCCGTCGACGGCCATGCGCACGCCGACCGCCGGCACGCCCGCGCGCGAGAGGCGCCGGGCCCGCTCCGACCGGTCGAGCCCGTCCCATTCCTGGGGCGCCCGATTGATGGTGAGCAAGGGCGAGGTCTCGGTGAGCCCGTAGATCTGGATGAACTCCCAGCCGAGCTCGGTCTCGATACGCTCGATCGTCTTCGACGGCGGCGGCGCGCCGGCAACCACGACGCGCACGCGCCCGGCGCCCGGCACGGTCTCGCCGCGCGCGCGGCGCGCGACCGCCGCGTCCAGGACGGCGGCGATGACCGCCGGCGCGCAGTTGAAGATGGTGACCCCCTCGCTCTCTACGCGCTTCAAGATCTCCTCGCCGTCGATCTTGCGGATGATGACCTGGCGCGCGCCGATGGCGGTCACGGCGTAGGGCATGCCCCAGCCGTTGCAGTGAAAGGTCGGCAGCGTGTGCAGGTAGACGTCGCGGTCCGAGAGGCCGAGGTGCCAGCCGAACGTGACGGCGTTGAGCCAAGAGCCGCGGTGCGTGAGCTGCACGCCCTTGGGCCGCGCGGTCGTGCCCGACGTGTAGTTGATCGAGACGGTCGCGTTCTCGTCGGTGACGGAGCCGCGTGGTCGGGCGTCGCGGCGACCGAACAGGCGGGCGTCGGTCGACGCGCCGAGCACCAGACGGTGCCTGACGGTGATGCTCTTCAGCGACTCGTCGAGCTCGGGGTCGATCAGGGCGACGGTGGAGCCCGAATGCTCGACGATGTAGCGGACTTCCTCGGCGTTGAGCCGGAAGTTGACGGGGACGATGACGCGCCCGAAGACGCTCACGCCGAAGAGGCTCACCAGGAAGCGCGCGGCGTTGGGCGAGATGATCGCCACGCGCTCGCCGTCGGCGACGCCCAGGTCGTCGAGCGCCGCCGCCAGGCTGCGGGACATCGCCGCGAACTGCCGGTAGGTGATCCGGCCGAGGCCGCCTCCCGGCGGGTTGGGCTCGTCGACGATCGCCTCACGGTCGCCGTAGACGTGCTCGGCGCGCTCCAGGAAATCAGCCAGGGTGAGGGGCACGATCATGATGATTGCTCCTCGGCCCGCCCGGCTACTTGGCCTTGGCCGCCCAGTCCGCGTGGTACTCGATGCCGAGCGACTTCATCTCCGCGGACTTCTCGGCCCAGGCGGCCTTCTGCTTCTCGGGCCCGCGCCGCTCGGTGATCTTGTCCCACTCTCTGGCCGCGGAATCGAGCGCCTCCTTCGGCGACTTCCGCTTGGCCAGGGCCTCGGTGATCTCGAACGAGAGCTTGCGCTGGTACTCGTCGGCGGCGGGAATGACCGGGTCTGGCACCAGGTAGGGGAAGCTCGCCTGAATCGCGTCGAGGTACTTGTCGGCGTCCGGGAACAGCTTGCGGAACTTCTCCGACTTCAGGTGGCTCACGCGCCAGGGATCCATGATCGTCTTGGCGTCCATGACGATCTTGAGGCTCTGCTCGGGCAGCGAGATGAACTCGAGGGCCTTCATGGTGGCCTCGATCTTCTTCGAGTACTTCGACACGCCGAACGCGCGCCCCGGCGTGATGTCGGGGCGGTTGACGATCTTGCCGTCGATGTCTGCACCCGGCACCAGGCCGAAGCCGGCCTTGCCGACGATGACCGACTCGGTGGCGTTGCCCACGCGCTTGCCGGTCGAGGTCCACGAGTAGAGCAGCGGCACCTCGCCCTTGACCAGCATCGTCTTCGGCTCCTCTGACTCGAAGAGGAGCACGCCCGGCGGGTAATACGGCATGGTCTTGACCATCTCTTCCAGCGCGCGCAGGCCGGCCGCCGTGTTGATGAGCGGCTTCATGTTCGCGTCGAAGTACTGGCCGCCGTACGAGAAGAACCGCGGCCGCCACCAGTGATAGGAATATCCGCTGCCCGATGGCTTGTAGGAGGCGCCGGCGCCGAAGAGCTTTGCCTGCGTGCCGTCCCAGCCCCAGCCGTGGAAGAACTCGGCGGCGTCGTCCCATTGTCTCCACGTCTTCGGCGGCTGCAGGTCGTACTTGTACTTGGCCTTGAACTTCTGCTTGTTCTCCGGCCGATCGAAGGCGACCTTGTTCCAGTACATGATGTGGATGTCGCCGTCGTACGGCATGCTGACCAGCTTGCCCTGGTGGCGCAGCATCACCTTGGCGAACACCGGGACGATGTCGTCCATGCCGAAATCGAGCTTCAGCTTCTGGATCCAGGGGTCGAGCGGCTCGAAGTGCCGGCCGTAGTCGGGCATGTTCGACGGCCCGAACATGACGAGGTCCCACGGGCTCTGGCCACTGTTGAACTCGAGCAGCGTCTTGGCCACGAACGCGTCGCCCGGGATGACCTCGATCTCGAGCTTGATGCCGAGCTTGTCGTAGAGGTCCCCCTCGACCAGGCTGAGCGAGTACTTCACGAACTCGGCATTGACCACCGTGCGAAGCGTCGTGCCTTCGTAAGGCCGGGCACTGCGGGCCGGGCCCGGCAGCGCGAGCCAGCCGAGCATGACGAGACCACCGAGCAGGAACGCGACCGAGGTCGCGGACCAGAATCGCTTCATGGAAATCTCCCTTGTTGTCGTTGCGCGTTAGCCCTTCGTGCCGCCGAGCGCCAGGCCCTTGACCAGGTAGCGCTGGAGCATGAAGGCGACCGCGAAGGCGGGAAGCACGCCGAGCACGACCGAGGCGGAGGCTTCGCCGTAGAACATGTCGGTGCCGCCTGACGTGAACGACGTCACCAGCACCATCATCGTCTTGGTCTCGATTCCGGTCAGCACGATCGCGAAGAGAAACTCGTTCCAGGTGGCGATGAACGAGAACAGCGCGACGACGGCCATGCCCGGCGCGATGATCGGCACGATCACCTGGGCGAGCGCCCGGAGCCGCGAGCAGCCGTCGATCATGGCCGCCTCCTCGATCTCCAACGGGAAATCGCGGAGGAAGCCGACCAGCAGCCAGACTGCGAACGGGATGTAGAGCACGGTGTAGACGACCACCAGCCCGAGGTAGTTGTTGGTGATGCCGAGCGTCCGGTACACGATGTAGATCGGAATGATGAGGGCGATGGCCGGCAGCATCCGCAGCACGAGCAGAAAGATCGACAGGAGCCCGCCGCCGAAGCGCCAGCGGGCGATCGAGTAGGCTGTGGGCAGGCTGACGACCAGCGCGCTGATCATGCTGAGGGTGGAGATCACCATGCTGTTCGTGAAGTACCGAGCACCGCTCGACCGCGTGAACAACCCGACGTAGTGTTTGAGCGACGGCTCGGCCGGGATCCACACCGGCGGGAAGGCGAAGAAGTCCTCGTTGCCCTTGAGCGACGTGGTCAGGATCCAGAAGAAGGGGCCGAGGAAGAACACCAGCGCGGTGGCGAGGCCGAGGTAGGTCAGGGCGTCGCCGAGGCCTCGCCAGATGCGGTGACGCTTGGCCCGCTGGGGGACGACGGCGCTGCGCTCGAGCGCGATCGCCATCAGGCCGCCCTCGCCTCGCGGACGCGCTGCATCCAGAAGAACAGGAGCGTCAGGATCAGCACGCCGCCGACGATGACGTAGGAGAGCGCCGCGGCGTAGCTCATCCGGAAGTCCTTGAAGCCCGCCAGGTAAGTCGTGAAGGCGACGGTCTCGGTGCTCCCGCCCGGGCCCCCGTATGTCAGCACGAAGATCAGCCCGAACAGCTTGGTGAGGTCGATGAGCCGGATCATCACCCCCACCACCATGGTGAACTTGAGCAACGGCAGCGTGATGGACCAGAAGCGTTGCCAGGGGTTGGCGCCGTCGACTCTGGCCGCCTCGTACAGCTCCTGGGGAATCGACTGCAGTCCGGCCAGCAGCACCAGCATCATGAAGGGCGTGTTGTGCCAGACCTCGACCAAGACGACGGCCACGATGGAGATGAAGGGCGACGAGAACCAGTCGAAGTAGACGTCGAGGATCCCGAGTTGCCGCCCCAGGTTGTTGATGGCCCCGTACTTGACCCCGAACATCATCCGCCAGGCCATCGCCGCCATCACCGGCGAGACCATGGCCGGGATGGCGAGGAGCGCGGTGATGATGGGCCGGCCGTGGAGCACCCGGCTCAGGAGCATCGCGATGCCGAGCCCCAGCAAGAGCTCGAGGACCAGCGACGGCGCGATGATCACCGCCGTGTTCCAGACGGAGCCCAGGAACCGCGGGTCCCGGAAGATCCCCTCGGTGTAGTTCTTCAGGCCGACGAACTCGTGCTCGGGCCCGACGGACAGATCGAAATTCTGGAACGACAGGTAGAACGAGTACGCGAGCGGGAAGACGATCACGAACGCGATCAGCACCATCGCCGGAGACGCGAAGGCGAAGGGCTCCCACTGCTTGCGCTTGAGGGCAAGCGCCGGAATGCGCATCGTGCTCGCGAGGAAACCACGCTCAGCCTGACCTGTCAAGGCGCGGCGAAACCGGGTAGGATCGCTCGCCTGAGGAGGGCCAGAACATGCCCCGACGCATGGTCATCCAGGCCGGTCACGTCATCGCGTTCGACGGCAACGGCCACCGTCTCCTGCGCGACGGCAGCGTGGTCGTCGACGGCGGGCGCATCGTCTCGGTCGGCCCCCGGCAGGCCGCCCGCGCCGAGGCGGACGAAACGATCGAGGCGCGCGACGGCATCCTAACGCCGGGGCTCATCTCGACCCACGCGCACCTCGGCGGCTCGCCGCTCGACCGATCCTTCATCGAGGACCGCGGTAATCCGCAGTTCTTCTACTCCGGCCTCTTCGAGCTGCTGCCGGTCCGCGGCGCCGCCCAGGACGAGGAGGCGACGCGGGCGTGCGTCGACTTCTCGATGGCGGAGCTGCTGCGCGGCGGCGTGACCACGGTGATGGAGATCGGCGGGGCCAGCGAGTACGTCGCCGCCCGGGCCGCCGACTACGGCCTGCGCGTCTACGTGGGCCTCGCCTTCCGGTCCGGGCGCTGGCTCACCGGTGACGGCCGTCGCGTCGAGTGGGAATGGGACGAGGAGCAGGGGCGCCGCGGCCTCGCCCGAGCGATCGAGCTCCACAAGCAGCACGACGGCGCCCACGGCGATCTCGTCCGCTGCTTCTTCTCGCCGGCCCAGGTCGACACGTGCACGCCCGAGCTCCTGAAGGCATCCAAGCGCGCCGCCGACGAGCGCGGACGCCCCTGGCAGGTGCACGTCTCGCAGTCGGTCGTCGAGTTCAACGAGATGCTGGCGCGCCACGGCAAGACGCCGATCGCCTGGCTGGGCGATCTCGGCGTGCTCGGGCCGAACGCGATCCTCGGCCACGCGATCGTCACCGGCGGATCGTCGTGGACCAACT